>DATFUK010000187.1:0-9192 GCA_035260865.1 Candidatus Methylomirabilota bacterium
CCGGCGGCGGGGCAAGTTCGAGCTGGCCGACCAGGGCACCCTCTTCCTCGACGAGATCGGCGACATGAGCCTGAAGACCCAGGCCAAGGTGCTGCGCGCCCTGGAGGAGCAGGCCTTCGAGCGGGTGGGCGGCAAGGACACGGTCCGGGTGGACGTGCGGGTGCTGGCCGCCTCCAACCAGAACCTGCCCGAGCGCATCGCGGCGGGCGCGTTCCGGGAGGATCTCTATTACCGGTTGAACGTCATCCCGATCGAGGTGCCGCCGCTGCGGCAGCGCAGGGAAGACCTCCCTTTGCTGGTCGCCCACTTCATCACGCTCTTCTCGGCGGAGAACGGCAAGCGGCCCAAGACCATCTCGGTCGAGGCGCTCGCCTACTTCCTGTCGTACGACTGGCCCGGCAACGTGCGCGAGCTGCGCAACATGGTCGAGCGGCTCGTCATCATGAGCCCGCGCGACGTCATCGGCCCCGAGAACCTCCCGCCCCCGCTCCGGCCACGGGACGCGGAGCCGGCGACCGACGACGGCCTGCGCGAGCGCACGCTCAAGGAGGCGCGCGAGGCCTTCGAGCGGGCCTTCATCCTCAGCGAGCTGCGGGCCAACGAGTGGAACATGACCCGCACCGCCGAGCGCCTCGGCATCGAGCGCAGCCACCTGTACCGGAAGTTGAAGGCGTACGGAATCAGCGCGCCGAAATAGCGTGCCGCTCGATCTGCTACTTCGTGACGGCCGGCTGCCGGATGGCCGGGTGGCCGACATCGGCTGCCGCGCCGGCCGCATCGTCGAGATCGGGGCGCTGGCCGGCCGCGCGGCGGCCCGCGAGATCGCGTGCGAGGGGCAAGTGGTGACCCCGGGGCTGGTGGACTCCCACATCCACCTCGACAAGGCCCTGCTCGGCGCGCGGGCCCCGAGCCGCGAGGGCACGGTGAGCGAGGCGATCCGGGTCACCGGCGCGGCCAAGCGTGGCTTCACCCGCGAAGACATCGCGGATCGGGCCCGGCGCGTGCTCGACCTGGCGGTGCGCCAGGGCACCACCGCGATGCGCAGCCACGTGGAGGTGGACCCGATCGTCGGCCTCATGGGCTTCGAGGCGATCGGGCCCCTCCGGCGCGAGTACGCTCCCGCGATCGACCTGCAGCTCTGCGCGTTCGCCCAGGAGGGCATCCTCCAGATGCCCGGCACCGAGGCCCTGCTGCGCGAGGCCCTCCGCATGGGCGCGGATCTGGTCGGCGGGGTGCCCTACAACGACACCGACGCGCACCGGCACATCGCGATCGTGTTCGACCTCGCCGCCGAGTTCGGGGTGGACGTGGACTTCCACACCGACTTCTTCGACGAGCCCCAGCATCTGCACGCCCTCCACATCGCGGAGGAGACGATCCGGCGCGGCTGGCAGGGCCGGGTGGCCCTCGGCCACATGAGCGAGATGGCCGCGCTGCCCCCCGACGAGCAGGACCGGGTGGCCCGCGTCCTGGCGCGGGCGGGCGTCGCGGTGATCGCGCTGCCCGCGACCGATCTCTACCTGATGGGGCGCAAGGACGTGCGCGCGGTGCGCCGGGGCATCGCGCCGGTCAAGCGGCTGCTCGCGGCCGGCGTGACGGTGGCCGCGGCGACCAACAACGTGCGCAACGCCTTCACCCCGCTCGGCACCGCGGGGCTTCCCCTGATGGGCTACCTGCTGGGCGTGGCCGCGCACCTGGGCGCCGACCCGGAGCTGCGCGTGGTGCTCGACACGCTGACCACGCATCCGGCGCGCATCCTGCGCCTGGCCGACTACGGCCTGACGGTGGGCGCCCGGGCGGACCTGGCGATCTGGGAGGCCGAGCGGGTCGAGGACGTCATCGCCGCGCTGGCGCCGTGCCGGCTGGTGGTCAAGGCCGGGCGGGTGTCCGTCGAGCACGCACGGTCGGTGACGGAGCCGTGGCGCTCCTTGACCCTCGCCCCGGGAAAGACTACGGTGCCCTAGGTCCCGGGCGGCGTGGGAACGAGGGCCCTCGACATGCAGTGTCTCCAGTGTCACGCGGACAACCAGCTCCAATCGAAGTTCTGCGCCGAGTGCGGCGCGGCGCTCGCTCCGTCCTGCCGCCGCTGCGCCAGCCCGCTGCCCCCGACCGCCCGCTTCTGTCCCGAGTGCGCGGAGCCCACCCTGGTGCGATCGCCCGAGGACGCCCGCTTCGGCCCGCCCAACGCCTACACGCCGCGGCACCTGGCCGAGCGCATGATGAGCGTCCGCGAGTCCCTGGAGGGCGAGCGCAAGCAGGTCACGGTGCTGTTCGCCGATCTCAAGAGCTCGCTCGAGATGCTCGCCGCGCGCGACCCGGAGGAGGCGCGCCAGATCCTCGATCCGGTCATCGAGTCGATGATGGAGGCGGTCCATCACTACGAGGGCACCGTCAACCAGGTGATGGGCGACGGGATCATGGCGCTGTTCGGGGCGCCGCTCGCGCTGGAGGACCATGCGACCAACGCCTGCTACGCGGCCCTTCGCATGCAGGAGTCGGTGCGCCGGCTGGTGGCGCGGCCCGCGGGGCCGGTCCAGATCCGGGTCGGGATCAACTCGGGTGAGGTCGTCGTCCGGGCCATCGGCAGCGACCTGCGCATGGACTACAGCGCGGTCGGGCAGACCACGCACCTCGCCCATCGCATGGAGCAGCTCGCCCGGCCGGGCACCACGTTCCTCACCCGCGAGACCTTGCAGCTCGTCCAGGGCCACGTCTCGGTGCGGCCGACCGGCCCGGTGTCGGTGAAGGGCCTATCGACCCCCCTCGAGGTCTTCGAGCTCGTGGGCCCGGGGCAGGCCCGGTCGCGGTTACAGGTCTCGGCCCTGCGCGGGCTGACCCGCTTCGTGGGGCGAGAGAGCGAGCTGGCGGTGCTGCGGCGCGCCGCCGAGCCGGCGGACGTCGGCCACGGCCAGGTCCTCTGCGTCATCGGCGAGCCGGGCATCGGCAAGTCGCGCCTCGTGCACGAGTTCGTCCACGGCCACCTGCCGCCGACCTGGCGGGTGATCGAGGCGGCCACCGCCTCCTACGGGCGCTCCACGCCCTACCTGCCGATCGTCGGCCTCCTGCGCGACTACTTCCAGATCGAGGACGGCGACGACGAGGGCAAGGTCATCGACAAGGTCAGCTCCCGACTGCTCGCCTTCGAGGATCCGCTGGCCGCGGGGATCCCGGTCGTGCTCTCGCTCCTGGACGCGCCCACGACCGACGAGGCGTGGGAGGCCCTCGACCCGGTCCAGCGCCGGCGGCGCATCCTCGACTTCCTCCGGCGGCTCATCGTGCGGGAGAGCCAGCTCCAGCCGGTCTGTCTCGTCGTCGAGGACCTGCACTGGATCGACTCGGAGACCCATTCGCTGCTCGACCGGCTGATCGACGGGCTGCCCACCGCCCGCATCTTGTGCCTGATGAGCGCGCGGCCGGAGTTCGAGCACGCCTGGGGGAACAAGAGCTACTACACCCAGATCTCGCTCGATCCCCTCACGCCCGGGCTCGCGCGCGCGTTCCTCGACGGCCTGCTGGGTGGCGACGGCGATCTGTTGCCGTTGAAGGCGCACCTGATCGAGCGCACCGAGGGCAACCCCTTCTTTCTCGAGGAGAGCGTCTGGCACCTGGTCGAGGCGGGCGCGCTCGTCGGCGAGCGCGGCGGCTACCGGCTGGGGCGGCCGGGCCGCGAGGCCCAGATCCCGGCGACCGTCCACGCCGTGCTCGCGGCCCGCATCGACCGGCTCCCCCTGAACGAGCGCCGGCTGCTCCAGGCGGCGGCGGTCATCGGCAAGGACATCCCGCTCGTGCTGCTGGCCGCGATCAGCGACCTCGAGGAGGAGCCGCTCCGGCAAGGCCTCCGCCGCCTGCAGGCCGCCGAGCTGCTCTACGAGGTCACCCTGTTTCCCTCGCCCGAGTACACGTTCAAGCACGCGCTCACCCTCGAGGTCGCCGCGGCCAGCCTCCTGCGCGAGCGGCGGCGCGTCCTCGACGCCCGCATCGTGGAATCCCTCGAGCGGCCGGGGGAGCGCACCGCGGACCACCTCGACCGGCTCGCCCGCCACGCGGTCCGGGCCGAGCTCTGGGCCAAGGCGCTCGACTACTGCCGCCAGGCGGGGGCCCGCGCGTTCGCGCGCTCGGCGCACCGGGCCGCGGTGGAGTGGTTCGAGCAGGCGCTGGCCGCCCTCCAGCACCTGCCGGAGACGCCGGAGGGCGCCGCCGCCGCCGTCGACCTCCGGCTCGATCTGCGCTACTCGCTGAGCCCGCTCGGCGAGTTCTCGGCGATGCAGCGCCACCTCCAGGAGGCGGAGCGGCTCGCGACCGCGGCGGGCGACCGCCGGCGGCTCGGCCTGGTGTCCGCGTTCCTCACCAACTTCCACACCGTGATGATCGACCTCGATCTCGCCACCGACTACGGCCGGCGCGCGGTGGCGATCGGCGACGACATCGGCGACCTGCCGGTCCAGGTGCTGGCCAACACCTTCCTGGGGCTCGCCCGGTTCGGGCTGGGCGACTACGGCCAGGCGATGGAGCTGGCGCGCCGCAACGTGGGCCGGCTCGAAGGCGATCTCGTCCGCGAGCGCTTCGGCATGGCCATGCTGCCCGCCGTCTACTCGCGCACCGTGCTCGTGTGGTGCCTGGCCGAGCGGGGCGATTTCGACGAGGGCATCGCGGTCGGCACCGACGCGATCCAGATCGCCGAGGCCGCCGAGCACCCGTTCAGCATCGTGTTCGCGCGGCTCGGGCTCGGCACGCTCCACCTGCGCCGGGGCGACCACCCGGGGGCGATCGGCGAACTCGAGGCCGGCCTCGCGGTGTGCCGCAGCGCCGAGACCCGGGGCGGCTTCCTCAACGTGGCCGCGGCGCTCATCTCCAGTTACGTGCTGGCGGGCCGGGCGGACGATGCCCACCGGTTGCTGCACGAGGCGGTGGACCACGCGGTGGCGATGGGTGACCCGTTCGGCCACTGGCTGCGCACCGGCGGGCTCGCCGAGATCCACCTCGCCTCCGGCCGGGCCGCCGATGCGCTGCCCCTGGCCCGCCGCGGGCATCAGCTCACCCAGTTCGTGAGGAGCCGGGGCGTCGAGGGCTGGGCCCTGCGGCTGGTCGGCGAGGTGGAGGCGAGCCAGGCGTCCCCGCTCGTCACCGAGGCCCAGGCCACGTACCGGCAGGCGCTCGCGCGGGCCGAGGAGCTGGGGATGCGTCCGCTCCAGGGGCGGTGCCGGCTCGGGCTCGGGCTCGTCCACCGGACCGCCGGGCGCCCGGAGGAGGCGGAGGCGGAGCTCCGGGCCGCGGCCGAGACGTTCCGGGCGCTGGCGATGCCGTACTGGCTCGCGCGGGCGGAGGCCGAGCTCATCGCGCGCCCGTCCCGCTGACCGTCTTGCGGTGTCCTCCGTCGCGTGATAGCGTCCCCGCCGAGTCACTTCTCTCCCCTGCACGTCCAGCAAGGAGGTCCACGCCATGACGGGCAATATCCGGGGCGGCCAGGCGAAGCTGATCATCAAGAAGAAGACCGTCAACTTCCCGCCCCAGAAGATCGAGAAGGAGAGTGAGGTCGACGCGCAGACGCCAAAGCCCGACCACGCGATACAGCTCAAGCTGGGGCTCCGCATCAAGCAGGCGCAGCAGATCGAGGCGCTCGAGCTGCGTCCGGCCGGCGGCGGCCTCATGGCGGTCCACCCCCAGCCCCCGAACGATCCCATCGCCCAGGACCTGGCCGCCACGCTCGGGCTGGCCGCCGACGAGAAGTGGGCGACCTTCCTCGCGGACTACGATCCCGCGTTCGGCACCAAGTTCAACTCGACGCTGCGGGTGAGCCCCTTCTCCGTCCACGACAACGGCTTCCAGGTCGTGACGGTCGCGTTCACCCACGCCAACCGGACGTTCGCGAACGACAACTACCTCTTCGGGCTCAGCATCCTGCCCGGCAAGAACAACGCGGCGCTCCAGCTCATGCTCGGCGGCTCGGAGCAGTCGGCGAAGAAGCCGGCGAAAAAAGCCGCCAAGAAGGCGCAGACTTCGAAGAAGGCCAAGGCGGTGCGGAAGCCGAAGAAGGCGAAGGGCCCGAAGCGACGCCGCCGGTAGACCCGCAAGTCCCGCTCCACCGGGGCGGCCGCGTCACGCGGGATCCCGTCTCGGGTGCTCTCCGGAGCTGGTTCGACCCGGGCGTCGCCCCGCTGGTGCCCGGGCCGTTCGCCCCGCGCGAGCTCGCGCGGCAGGTCTGTGAGCGCAGCGCCGGGCTGTTCAACTGGCCCTCGGGCCTTCCCGACCTCCGCGACGCCGAGCTCGTCGAGACCCCCCACGCCTGGTCGGCCCGCATGATCCAGGAGTTCAAGGGCCTCCCGGTCGACGCGAGCGAGGTCGTCGTGAACATCACGAGCGACGGCCGCGTCCAGTCCGTGTACAACCAGTACCACTACGACGTCCCGCCCGATCTCGATCCGGCGCGGATCCGCATCGGCCCGGTCGAGGCCCGGCGACTGGTGGCCCACCTCGCCTCCGCGTTCGCCGATCGCGAGATCGGCCCGCCGGGGCTGATCGTCCACCGCTACGCGCCGCGCGCGCCCAAGGATCCGCCCCCGCGCGGCCGCCCCGCGCGGCGCCGGCGGCCGAGCGCGCGGGCCCGGCTCCGGCGGGCGGTGACGACCGCGCTCGCGGCCGGGCGGCGTCGTGCGGCCCGGCCGCGCGTGGGCACGCACGTGCTGGCCTGGGACGTGCGGCTCACGACCCGCCGGCCACCCCAGAGCTGGCGGTTCCTGGTGGACGCGATGTCCGGGGCGCTGCTCGAGGCGCGCGACCTCGCGGCCTACGCGCGGCCGCGGGGCAAGGTGTTCGACCCGAATCCCATCGTGACCGGCGGCGACATGACCCTGTCTTCCCACACCGCGGCCGCGAAGCTGAACGCGTAGCGGGTCGGCGTGGACCTGGATCGGCTGGATCCGGCGCCCACCGACGGACGGCTACGGCTCGACGGGGCGTGGGTTCATATCGTCAACATGAAACCTCCGAACTCGATCGAGCCGAGCAGCGCGAGCGGAAGCTTTTCCTTCAGCAGCACCAGTTCGAGCTTCCTCGACGTGATGGTCTACTTCCACATCGATCGCTTCCAGCAGTACATCCAGACCGACCTCGCGCTGCCCGGGATGGGCAACTCCTCGGTGGCGGTGGACCCCCAGCTCAGTACCAGCGATGGCTCCAACACGACGGGCTCCGGGATCGGGTTCGCGGAGGACGCCCTGCCGGATGCCTCCGACGCGATGATCATCCTCCACGAGTACGGCCACTTCCTGCAGAACAGCGTGCTCGAGGACTCGGCGGACGGCAACTTTCCGAGCGGGGTGAGCGAGGGCTTCGCGGACTTCCTCGCCGCGGTCTACTACGACGACAAGCACGCCAAGCCGGAGAAGACGCGCGGGATCATGTTCTCGTGGAATGCCAACCCGGTGGACAAGGGCGGGGGCCGGCGCTACGACATGAAGGTCGCGAACGCGGCGGCATGGACCCTGCTCGGCGGCTACGACAAGGGCGCGCTCTGGTGCTCCACCACGTTCGAGCTCTACCGCAAGCTCGGCGGCGACTCCGCCGACGCGGACCGGAAGACCGCCGCCCGCGACCTCTCGATCCGGCTGCACCTGCTCGGCTACGCGAACGTGCCGAAGGTGGACGCGAGCATCATGGAGATGGCGCAGGCGATGGAGACCGCCGACTGGAACCTGGGCGGATGGCGGTACCCGAACGGCCTGCACGGCAAGGTGATCAAGGAGGTCTTCGCCCGACGGTTCGTCGAGGGCTACGCGGCGCCCTCGGTGGACGTCTACGTCGACGACGGCCGGGCCGGTGGGTACGGCGCCGCGGACGGCGACGACGATGACTTCGAGAAGGCGCTGTGGAAGGAGCGCCACGACGACGCCCCCGACGTCTGGGTGCGGACGGTGGCGACGCCCGGCACGCCCGCGGACCATGCGGGCCAGGTGCCCGCGGAGGTGCCCGCGTTCCTGTTCACCCGGATCAAGAACCGCGGCACCGCCGCCTCCGGGCCGATCACGGTGCGGGCGTTCCGGAGCGGGCCGGGGAGCGCGCGCCGCTGGCCCGCGGACTGGACGGAGCTGCCCGCGCCGCCCGGCCCGATGCCCGCCACCGTCGCGGCCGGGGGCGGCGCGGGCACGATCGTGGGCCCGTTTCCCTGGACCCCGGCGGAGCCGGGCAAGCACGCGCTCCTGATCGTGGTGGAGAGCGGGGAGGACAAGGCGGTGACCCAGGATCTGCCCGCGGGCGCCCAGGTGGGCTGGAAGGACCTGGTGCCCTTCGACAACAACCTGGCGGTACGCGAGGTGCACGCTAGGCGGGCGTGATGACGGTCTTCGCGCCGCGCCCGGCGGTGGCGTGCGCGAAGGCCTCCTCGATGCGCTCGAGCGGGAACCGGGCGCCGATCAGGCGCTTCACGCCGAGCTTCGGCAGCAGCGCGAGCGCCCGCCGGAAGGCGGTGCCGCGGCCGTAGGCGCCGTGGATGCGGATCTCGCGGAAGTGGATGTCGAAGAGATCCATCGGCAGGCGGCTGCCCTTGGGATTGACCCCCACGAGCTGCAGCACGCCGGTCGGCTTCACCATCGCGAAGGCCTCCCCGACCAGCTCCGGCTTGCCCACCGCCTCGCAGACCACCTCCGCGCCGCGGCCGCCGGTCAGCGCCATCACGCGGTCGTGCAGGCTCTCGCGAGTCGGATCCACCACCACGCGCGCGCCGAGCTTGCTCGCGATCTGCCGCCGCTCCTCGAGCGGATCGGACAGGATGAGACGCGCGGCGCCTCGGCGGCGGGCAATCGCCATGGTGAGGAGCCCCATGATGCCGCCGCCCATCACCACCACGGTCGCGTTGCGCGGCATCGTGAACATCTCGAGCCCGGAGAGGCAGCAGGACGCGGGCTCGGCCAGCGCGGCGGTGACCGGATCGAGCCCCTTCGGCAGCGGGTGCACGCAATCGACCGGCAGCGCGGCGCGCTCCGCGAAGCCGCCCACCCGGGTGGCCTTGGCGCACTGGCTGATGCGGCCGGCCGCGCACTCGGCGCAGCGGCCGCAGCCGTAGGACGGCTCGCAGGCGACGGCGCGCCCGACGAGGCGCGGGCTCACGCCGCGGCCGACCGAGGTGATGACGCCGGTGTACTCGTGGCCGAGCACGAGCGGCGGCTTCCACGGAAACAGTCCCTGCGTGGCGTGGAT
>DATFUK010000188.1:0-9535 GCA_035260865.1 Candidatus Methylomirabilota bacterium
GCTCAACAAGGGCCGCGAGCTGTCCACGACCGTCTATCGCCTGCCGTTCGCCGCGGTCCGCGGCCGCGCGGTGCACAGCAACACCTCGCCGCTCTCCGCCTACCGGAGCGCAGGCCGGCCGCAGGTGATGTTCGTGATGGAGCGGCTGATCGACCTGGCCGCCCGCCGCCACGGGTTCGACCGGGTGACCCTGCGGCGGCGCAACCTGGTCCCGCCGGGGGCGATGCCCTACACGAACCCCTTCGGCATCGTCTACGACAGCGGCGACTACCCGGCCGCGCAGGACCGTGTGCTCGCCCTCGCCGACTGGGCCGGCTTCGAGACGCGTCGCGCGGAGGCCCGTCGGCGCGGGCGCTATCGCGGCATCGGCCTCGCCAATTACATCGAGATCGCCACCGGCGCGCCGCGCGAGCGGGCGCAGGTCACCGCGCAGCCGGACGGCTTCGTCGACGTGATCATCGGCACCCTCTCGGCGGGCCAGGGCCACGAGACCGCGTTCGCCCAGCTCATCGCGGAATGGCTCGGTGTCGAGCCGGACCGGGTGCGCCTGATCGCGGGCGACACCGACCGGGTCGCGGTCGGCGGCGGCTCGCACTCCGGCCGCTCCATGCGCCTGGGCGGCGTGGTGATGGCCAAGGCCTCCGACCGGCTCGTGGAGCGTGGGGCCCGGCTCGCGGCGTGGCTCCTGGAATCCGCGGTGGAGGACGTGGAGTTCGCCGAGCGGCGCTTCGGCGTCCGCGGGACGGACCGCGCGGTCGATCTCTTCGCGGTCGCGGCCGCCGCGCTCCGGGACGACGCGCCGGCCGACCTGCGCGGCCGCCTCGAGGGCGAGTGCGACGAGACGGTGAGCACGCCGTCCTTCCCCTACGGCTCCGCGGTGTGCGAGGTCGAGGTCGATCCGGAGACCGGCGCGGTCGAGATCGTGCGCTATAGCAGCGTGGACGACGTGGGGCGCGCCATCAACCCGTTGATCGTGCACGGCCAGACCCACGGCGGCATCGCGCAGGGAGTCGGCCAGGCGCTCTGGGAGCTCTCCGACTACGACCCGGAGTCGGGCCAGCTCCGCGCCGCCACCTTCATGGACTACGCGATGCCGCGCGCCGACCTGCTCCCGTCGTTCGCCACCGAGATCAGCGAGGTCGAGTCGACCTCGAACCCGCTCGGGCTCCGCGGCGGCGGCGAGGGCGGAACCACGCCCGCGCTCGGCGCGGTGGTGAACGCGATCTGCGACGCGCTGGCCGAACTGGGCGTCGAGCATATCGAGATGCCGGCGACGCCCGAACGCGTCTGGCAAGCGATCCAGGCTGCGCGGCGCCCGCGCTGATCGTGACCATGCAAGAGGAGTCATGACCCCACGACCGAATACGTGAGCGACTGCGCGTGCCGGCTGGCCTATGGCTGCGTGACCAACTAGCGATGATCCGGATCAGCTAGGGAACGCATCGCGACCTTGCCGAATGCGCGGACTGAGACCCTCCGGCCGCATTCGGATCGAGCGCGTAGAAATAGGACGTGTCCATCAGATCCCCCTCGGGTCGGACCAGATCTCGCCGCTGGCGGCCCGGAATCGCCCCTCGCCGAGATAGCCCGTGCCGCGGCCATCGACATTGTGGCGAACCGCGGGCCCGGCGGAGAAGGCCTGCGCCTTCTCCCGGGTGGTGACGGTGTGGCTCCAGACGTCATGCCCCCAGCAACGTCACCAAGGAGGTCGCGAAGCTCGAGCGGGAGATCGCCAACCTCGTGAACCTCGCCGCCAGAGGCGACGGCCGGCCGAAGCCCTCGGGTGCCAAGCGCGTGCGCGCGGCGAGGAACGATGCGCGGGTGGTGGTCATGGGAGCCGCCGACGCTGGCGGCGGCCCCGCAATCTTGCCTCAGCGACGCTAGCCCATCAGGCCTTCCGACTCGCTGCCCAGGAAGAACACGCCGACGCCGTCCGCGTCCACGCGCCAAACCATCGCGGCCACGCGAACCGGTTTCCCGTTCGGCTTGACGAACTGCAGGGCCAGCGACTGGCCGGGCTGGAGCTCGCCCCGGGGCCGGAGCTTCGCGCCCCGCGCGCTGACGTCCACGGTGTGGAAGCGGAGCCGCTGTCCCCGGACGCGCGCAAAGACGGTCCACGTGACGTTGGCCCGGCGATTGATGCGCCGGGTGCGCTGGTGCTGGCCGGGTACGGCTGGGGGCGCCTTCATCGGGGGTGGCGAAAAATAGGTCTCCATGGCGCCGGATAGAGGCAAGGCCCGGGCCATCCCGAGGAAAGACCCGAAATCGGAGAGTTAGCGGTGGCCCGGCCTGGACGTGCAATTCCTGGTGGGAACCCGGCTACCCAGAGTAGGTGGGCGGCCTCTACCGGCTGGCCAACAGCAGAATACGCAAATCCTTCCGCCGCTCAGCCGGCGGTCGCCCCGCGCTCGCGCAGGAAGGCGAGCCCCTGGCGCGCGTCTTCCACCGAGAGCTCGATCACGCCGGGCAGCGTCGCGAACGCCGGATGGCTCGCCACCGACGCCACCCCGTCGCCGATGGTGCCCGCGCCGGGGATCGCGTGGCGATCGCGGTGCGCGCCGCACCCGAGCTGCGAATCGTTCAGGTGAAACGCGACGACGCGCTCGAGCACGTGCTCGGCGGCGAGCGCGTCGGCCAAGCGCTGGCCCGAGTCCGGGCCCGCGAGATCGAAGCCGGCCGCGTGCAGGTGGCACGTGTCGATGAGCAGGCCGAGCTGCTCGGGCGGAGCGCCCACGTCGCGGATCAGCCGCGCCAGCTCGGGAATGGTCTGCCCGAGCTCGCTGCCCTCGCAGGAGTTCTCGATCAGGAGCCGCGGGCCCGCGGGCATGCGCGCGATCATCTCGCCGAGCTTGCGGGTGGCGAGGATCAGCGCGGCGTCCGCGCTCGGATGCCCCTTGGCGTAGCCCACGTGGAAGCACACCGCGTCGAGGCCGACCTCGGCCGCCACCTTGAGGTCGGCGAGCAGGCTCGAGACCGACGAGTTGCGGATGCGGCCTTCCGGGCTGGCCAGGTTGACGAGCAGCGAGCCGTGGGCCACCCCCCAGACCGGGCGGCCGCGGAGCCCCTCGACCAGCGCGGCGCGGTCGGCCGGCTCGGGGACGCCGTAGTTGCCGAAGCGGCCGGGATCGCGAAGGACGGTCTGGTAGACGTCCACGCCCTCCGCCTGGAGGAGCGCGGGGATGGTGGCGAGCGGGGGGTCGATGGAGATGCCGACGCGCATGGCGCGTATTGTACTGGATCAGCCGCGGGCGAAGCGCGGCAGCACGGTGCGGCCGAACAGCTCCACGGTCCGCTCGGGATCGGCGGCGAGGCTCACCGTGAACATGAGCTGGGTCACCCCGGCCGCCTCGGCGGCGCGCACCTGGGCGACGCAGTCCTCCGGCGTGCCCGCGATGGCGAGGCGGCCGCGCAGGTAGTCGAAGAGGCCGAGGCGCTTCGTGAGCGCCGGGTCCATGTCGTGCCGGCGCGTGGTGTAGGTGGCCCGTAGCTCGTGGACCGCGGGCACGAGCTCGGGCGGCACCCCGCGGCCGGCCGCATCCGGGCCGAGGATGTAGGCGGCCACGAACCCCAGGATGTTGCCGAGCTTCTCGAGCGCGTCCTCGCGCCGCTCGGCCACGTCGAGGCAGGCGATGGACCAGACGTCGATCGCGCTCGCCGGCCGGCCCGCGCCGGCCGCGCCCTCGGCGATCAGCTCGCGCACGCGGCGGACGTGCTCCGGACCGAGCCCATAATTGACGAAGGCGCCGTCGGCCGCCGCGCCGACCGCGCGGAGCGCCGCCGGACCGGAGGCGGCTGCGTAGACCGGCACCGCGCGCTTGATCCACGAGAGGTGCGTGGGAGCACCCCGCCACGTGGCCGGCGCCCCGCCGAGCGCCGTCTTCAGGAACGTGAGCCCCTCGCGGAGATCCGCGGGGCGGCTGGGCGCGCCGCCCACGTTGGTGACGCCGCTATGGCCCGCGCCCACGCCCAGAATGGTCCGGCCGCCGGCCGCCGCGTCCACCGAGGCCGCCGCCGAGGCGGTGATGGACGGATGGCGCGTGACGAGGTTGGTGACGCAGGTGGCCAGCGCCACCCGCGACGTCGCGGCGGCGGCCAGGGTCATGGCGACCCACGGATCCAGCGCGTTGCCCGGGGTGTCGGCGATGCCGACCAGGTCGAAGCCCAGCTCCTCGCCCCGCCGGGCCAGGCGCGCGGTGTACTCCGGCGTGTACGGCCAGAAGAAGAAGCCGAAGCGCATGGAGCCCGCGCTCAGGGCCTGGCGGGGGGATAGTCGCGCGTGTAGGGCGGGGTCTTGAGGAACTCCTCCGGCTTGTAGGTCCAGAACTGCGAGACCGCCGGGTAGGTGTGGATCACGGTCGTGACGAGCTTGCCGCCCACCTTCTCGACCCGCAGCATGTAGACGTTCTCGGTGGGATTGCCCCACTCGTCGAGCTTGATGGGCCCGCGCGGATCCGGCGTGGTCTCGATGGCCCGCCGGATGGCCGCGACGAGCTTCTCGCGGTCCTCGACCTGGCCTTTCAGGGCATTGGCGGCCTCGGTGATCCAGCGCCCCGAGCTGTACATGATGGCGTGGAAGTAAGCGGGCGTCCGTCCGAGCTTGGCCTCGGCCATCTTCATGAAGGTCTGGTTCGCCGGGTTCTGGAGCGTCGGGCTCCAGAGGAGCGACCCCACCACGCCGACCGCCTCGTCGCCCATGCCGCGCAGCGCGCTCTCGTCGATCATGACCCCGGTGCCGATGAGCGGGGTCTTCTCCTTGAGCCCGGCCTCGCCGTACTGCTTCACGAACCGCACCGCCTGGCCGGCCACGAACACCGCGCAGACCGCGTCCACGTCCTTGGCCACCTGCGAGAGGTACGGCGCGAAGTCGAGCACGTTGAGCGGCACCCAGATCTTCTGGACCACCTTGCCGCCCGCGTCCTCGAAGACGCGCTGGAAGCCGCCCGCCTCCTCGTGCCCGAAGCCGTTGTCCATCCCGATGGTGGCCACGCGGCGGAACTTGAGGGTCCGCGCCGCGTAGTCGCCGAGCGGGTGCATGATCTGGCTCGCCGAGAAGTTGGAGCGGAGGATCCACTTGGCGACCTTGCGCTTGGTGAGGTCGTCCGGGGTGGTGAGGAACAGGGTGGGCAGCCGGTCGCGCTCGATCAGCGGCACCAGGCCGTTGCCGACGTTGACGAGCAGGATGCCGGTCATCACGTGGATCTTGTCGTGGTCCACCAGCTTGCGGTACTTCGCGATCGCGGTGGCCGCGTTGCCCTCGGTGTCTTCCTCGATCAGCTCGATCTTGCGCCCGCCCGCCTGGTAGTTGACCTGCTCGAGCGACATCTTGAGCCCGTCGAGCATGTCCTTGCCCGCCTGCGCGAAGATCCCGGTGAGCGGGCCCATGAAGCCGATGCGGATGGTCTCCGCGGCGGCGGCCGGGCTCGTCGCGAGCACGGCCAAGGCGAGGACGAGCGCGCTGGTCAGGCCGATGCGGGGCAATTTCATGGTGGCGGCTCCTGTGAGGCGGATGAGGGAGCGGGCCCCCTCACCCCACCCTCTCCCCTCGACGGGGAGAGGGTGGGGAAGGGAGTCCGGTCAGCGGCCGAGGGCCTTCAGCGCCATCTCGAGGCCGCGCTTGCCGTCGGCGCCGGTGCGGGTGAGCCAGGTGTCCCAGGCGGCCTTGGCGGCCTGGCGCGCCTTGGCCAGCTCCTCCTTGGGCGGATCCACGATCGTCATGCCGAGCTCGGGCAGGCGCTTGCGCACCCGCTCGTCGAACGCGATCGCGTCGCTCCACTCCTTCTCCTCGAGGTTGGTCTCCTTGACCGCGTCGAGCACGACCTGCTGGAGATCGGCGGGAAGCGCGTCCCACGACTTCTGGTTGGCCACGATCCACTCCTGGGCGGCCCCGGCCAGGTACCAGTAGTCCACGTACTTCGCGACCTCGAAGAACTTCATCGGCTCCGCGTTGGTGGCGGAGGTCATGGCCCCGTCCACCGTTTTCTTCTCGAGCGCGGAGTAGACCTCGCCGAAGGCGATGTTGACCGGCGCGCCGCCGAGGATCCGGGTGAGGTTCGCGGAATCGGCCCCGTAGACGCGGATCTTCTTGCCCTTCCAGTCCGCCACCGTCCGGATCGGCGCGGAGGAGAAGATCTGCTGCGAGGGCCACGTGCTCATCGCGATGAGCTTGAGGCCTTTCTTGGCCAGCATCTCGCCGTAGAAGCCGCGCATCTGGAAGGCGGCCTTCTTGTGCTCCTCCATGCTGCTGGTCATGAACGGCAGCTCGAGCGGGCCCATCTCCAGCAGGACGTCGGTGAGATAGGAGGCCAGGACCGGCGCGATCTCGGCGCGGCCGTCGAGCACCGCGGGGATCAGCTCGGGCCCCGGGTAGAGCGAGGAGGCCGCGTGGAAGCGGATCTCCATGCGCCCGCCCGACTTCTCCTTCACCTTGTTGCCGAAGGCGGTGTAGTTGATCGTGTGGTAGTAGGTCGGCGCCGAGATGTGCGGAAGGTTCCACACGATCGGCTTCGCCTGCGCGGCGGCCGGGGCGGGGGTGGAGGCGCCGGTCGCGGTGAGCGCGAGCAGGACGAGGGCGAGCGTGCTCCAGGTCAGGGATCTCGTCATAGGCCTCCTCGGGCGCTATTCACAGAACTTGCATGGGGGGGTGTTGCGGTCGTAGGCCGGGGCCTTGAGGTACTCGTCCTGCTTGTAGGTCCAGAACTGCGAGACGTTCGGGTAGGTGTGCACCACCGTGTTCTGGAGCTTGCCGCCCACCCGCTCGACCTTGCGGACGTAGACGTTCTGGATGGGATTGTTCAGCTCGTCCATCTTCATGGGGCCGCGCGGGTCGTCGTTGATCGCCACCTGACGGAGGGCCGCGACGAACTTTTCCTTGTTCTCGGCCTCGCCGTTGATCGCCTTGAGCGCTTCGTAGTAGAAGCGGGCGCCGGTGTAGCCCTGGGCGGAGTAGAGCGAGGTGCTGCGGCCGAAGCGCTTCTCGTAGGCGGCGGAGAACTTCTTGTTGGCCGGGCTGTCGAGCGCGGAGCTGTAGTGTAGCGAGGTGATCACTCCGATCGCCTCGTCGCCCATGGCCTTGAGCACGTTCTCGTCGGTGAGGGTGCCGACCCCGACGAGCGTGATCTTGTCCTTGAGCCCGGCGTCGCTCCAGGTCTTGATGAAACGGGGCGACAGACCCCCGGTGTGGCAGGCGTAGACGCCGTCGATGTCTTTCTTGAGCGAGGCGAGGAACGGCGCGTAGTCCTGGATGTTGAGCGGCGTCCAGATCCGCTGCACCACCTTGCCGCCCTGATCCTCGAACACGCGCTGGAAGCCCGCGTTGGTCTCCCAGCCGAACGCGTAGTCCATGCTGATCGTCGCCATCCGCCGCAGCTTGAGCTGCTTGTAAGCGTAGTCCCCGAGCGGATGGGTCATCTGGCTTCCCGAGGCCGAGGTGCGCACGATCCAGCGCACCGGCTTGCGCTGGGTGATGTCGTCGGGCGCGGTGATCGGGTACACCGTCGGGATCTTGTTCTGCTCGACGTAGGGCACGATCGCGTAGCCGGTGGCGGCCAGGAGCCCGCCCGCGATCGTGTGCACCTTCTCCTGCTCGACCAGGCGCCGCACCTTGGTGAGGGCGCCGGTGGGCTCGGGGTCGGAGTCCTCCACGATGACCTTCACCTCGCGGCCCGCGACCTTGTTGCCCACCTCTTCCCAGAAGAGGTTGAAGCCGTCGGTCATGTCCTTGCCGGTCTGGGAGAAGTTGCCGGTCAGCGGACCGAAGTAGCCGATCCGGATCGGCTCCGCGGCGCGGACTCGGGAGGGTCGGACGGCGGCGGCCGCCGCCCCGCTCATCGCCGCCAGGAACTGTCGCCTCTGCATGAACGCCTCCTCTTCGGTGAGGGGAAACGGGTGGTCGCGCCGCTACACTAGGGACGGCCCTCTGATTTGTCAACCGGCGCGGGCTTGACAGGGTTCCGTCGAGCTAGCAAAGTCGGGCCCATGCTGAACGCCACCCGCGATCTCGTGTTGCCCACCACCATCACCGGCTCCTACCCCCGCCCGCACTGGTTCACCGAGGAGCTGCGCGGGCGGGGCTTCAAGGACGCGCTCGGCGATTCCCGCTTCCGCGAGCAGTATCTCGACGCGGTGGCCTGCCTGGTGCGCGAGCAGGAGATGGCCGGGCTCGACTTCGTGACCGACGGCGACTCCCGTTTCGACCTCACGGTGGGCGGCAAGTCGTGGTTCTACTACGTGATCGAGCGGCTGGGCGGCATCACCGGGGCCCAGGACCGCTCCACCGGCGGCGGCTGGAAATCGCTGCGGCCCGGCCACATCCTCTACGAGGTGATGGAGGCCTACCAGCCCGCGGTGGTGGGGGGCAAGCTCGCGGGCGGCGCGCTCCAGTACGCGGCCCTCTTCAAGACCGCGCAGCGGCTCGCGAACAAGCCGGTGAAGTTCGGCGCGATCACCGCCCAGTCGCTCGCCAAGATGCTGGTGGATCGCCACTACGGCTCGGATCGCGACGTGATCCTGGCCCTGGCCGACATCTTCAACGCGGAGCTCAAGGAGGTCGCGGCCGCGGGCTGCCGGGTCATCCAGGTGGAGGAGCCCCAGCACCATATCGCCGGCGCCATCGGCGCGTCCGACAAGGATCTCGAGTTCTACACCGAGTCGGTGAACCGGGAGATCGCGGGGGTCGACACCGAGATCTGGCTGCACACCTGCTGGGGCAATCCGAACCAGCAGCCGCTGCACTGGGAGCGGCCCTCCTACGAGCGGTCGCTGCCGTACCTGCTCGCCACCAACGCCGACGTGCTCACGCTCGAGTGCGCGTCCACCAACGGGCGGGACCTGCCGCTGCTCGGCCGTCACCGCACCGACAAGAAGATCGCGATCGGGGTGGTGAACCACTCCACCGCGGCGGTGGAGCCGCCCGAGGTGGTCGCGAATCTCATCCGCAAGGCGCTGGAGTACGTGCCGCCGGAGCGGCTGATCCTCAGCACCGACTGCGGCTTCGGCCGGGAAGGCCTGGCCCGCCGCATCGCGTTCTACAAGAGCGTGGCCATCAACCTGGGCGCGAACATCGTGCGCCGCGAGCTGAAGCTGCCGGAGGTGGAGATTCCCGCCGCCGATCCGCGCTTCACCTTCGCAGGCTAAGGAGAGAGACCATGGCGATCATCAAAGTGCGAGACCTGGCCTGGGTGCGGCTGCGCGCGCCCGACCTCGACGCGCAGGAGGAGTTCCTCACCCACTTCGGGCTCACCCGCGCGGCGCGGACGCCGAAGGCGCTCTACATGCGCGGGACCGACCCGATGCACCACATCCACGTCACCGAGCAGGCGGACGACGCCGGCTTCGTGGGTTTTGCCTACCACGCGGCGGCCGAGGGTGACCTGGCGCGCGTGGCCGCGACGCCGGGCGCGTCCGCGGTCGAGGCCATCGACGGGCCGGGCGGCGGCCGGCGGGTGCGCCTGCGCGAGCCCAACGGCTACCAGGTCGAGGTGGTGTGGGGCGTCGAGACGCTGCCCGCGATCCCGGTGGACCACACCCCGATGAACAC
>DATFUK010000189.1:0-2044 GCA_035260865.1 Candidatus Methylomirabilota bacterium
AGCGCGCACGACGAGGGTCCCGGCGCCGGCGAGGAGAGCGGCAACGATGCCCCGCGGCGCCTTCGTCACGGCTCATTCTCCCTCGGATAGACTGGAGGTTGATCGCATGCCCGAGCTGCCTGACGTCGAGAGCGCGCGCCGTCGCGCGGAGCACGCCATCGTTGGCCGTCGCATCGTCGCGGTGGCGACACGGCCCGACCCGATCGTCTTCGACGGCGTCAGCCCCCGGCGCTTCGCGCGGGTCCTTCGCGGGCGCTGGGTGGTCGCGGTGCGGCGCAAGGGCAAGCACCTCTGGATGGAGCTGGACGAGCGTCCCTGGCCGCTCTTCCACTTCGGGATGACCGGCTCCTTCGAGATCTACCGCGCGCCGGTCGAGCGTCCACGCTTCTGGAAGTTCGAGCTGCTGATGGAGGACGAGACGCGGCTGGCCATGCCCGACGCGCGGCGCTTCGGCCGCATCCGCCTCCAGCACGAGCCGGAGCGTGAGCTGCCCGTTTCCGGCCTGGGCTTCGACCCGCTGCTCGGTTTGCCGACGGCGAGCGAGCTCAGGGCGGCGCTCGCCCGGCGCCGGGCGCCGATCAAGTCCGTCCTGCTCGATCAGGGGCTCTTCGCGGGGGTGGGCAACTGGATCGCCGACGAGGTGCTCTACCAGGCCGGCCTGCGGCCGCAGCGCCTCGCCTCGGAGCTCCGGCCCGTCGAGGTGGGCCGCCTGCGCGCGCGGCTGCGCGCGATCGTGAACCGGGCGGTGGCGGTGGACAACGACTCGGACCGCTTTCCAAGCACCTGGCTCTTCCACCACCGCTGGGGGAAGGACGCGGACGCGCGCACCGCCCGGCGTGAACGGATCGTTCACGACACGATCGGCGGCCGCACCACGGCATGGGTGCCGTCGCGTCAGCGCTGAGCGAGCCAGGCGTCGGCGATGCTGACCACCCAGAGGACCACGAGGGCGGCGGTGACCCACGCGAAGAAGCCGGCGTTGGCGCGCTGGATTTCCCCGGCGAGGCCGAAGGCGAACAGGGGATCGACCCCGACCGGGTCGGTGGGCATGCGGTCGAAGGTTTCCCGCGCGACCTTGACCAGCAGCGCGATCACCAGGGCCAGGGTGGCGCCCAGCATGGCCAGGCCCGGGACGTAGCGCTTTTGCGCGAGCTGTCCCACTCCCGGGCAGACGGCGGCCGAGAGCAGGACCGCTCGCCAGGGACCCGCGACCCGGGCTTTCGCGGGCGGCGCCGAACGGCTCGCCGGCCCCTCGGCCAGACGCAACTGGACGCGCCGGAAAAGGGCGATGCGCTCCGCTTCGTCGGCTCGCCGCGGGCTCGTGAACAGCCGGGGGCCGCGCTCCTCCTCCGGCAAGCCGGGGGGACGGGCGATCACGTGCACGTGGAGGTGCGGAAGCGCCTCCGCGAAAGTGGACACGTACACCTTCTCGCACGGCGTCTCCGCGCGCACCGCCGCCGCCACCTCGGCCAGCAACGGCCCCAGGCCTCGCTGCTCGTCGGGAGTGAGGGCATCGATCTGCTCGACGTGGCGGATGGGGGCGACCACCAGCCAGCCGGGCACGGGCGAGGGCTCGGGACGCAGGTGCACGACGAACGCGCCGCGCCGCAGGACGCGGGCGCCGCCGGGGGGGCTTCCCGCCCTGGCGATCGCGCACTCGGGGCAGGACGGCTCGCGGGCCGTTCCGGGCTCGCTCACGACACCACGCGCCCCGTCCGGGCCGCCACCTGGCGCGGCGTCGGCTGGTCGTGGCCGAGGATCGCGTGGGGCCGGTAGGGCGCCTCGAGCCGGGCCACCTCCTCGTCGGAGAGGCGCAGAGCGACGGCGGCCGCCGCGTCGTCGAGATGCTCGAGGCGCGTCGCGCCTACGATGGGGGCGGCCACCCCGGGCCGCGAGAGGAGCCAGGCCAGCGCCACCTGGGCCGGCTTGGCGCTCCGCTCGCGCGCCACCGCCACCAGGGCCTCGAGCACGTCGAAGTCCTCCGGCCGGAAGTAGAGGCGATCGGCGAAATCGTCGGATTGCGCGCGGGCCGTCTCCTTCGCCC
>DATFUK010000190.1:0-2942 GCA_035260865.1 Candidatus Methylomirabilota bacterium
CTTCAGGTTCAGCAGCACGTCGGTGGTGTCTTCCTGCACCCCCGGAATCCTGGTCTCCACGTCCTTCACGCCCGGGATCCGGACCCACGACACCGCCGATCCCGGCACGATGGCCAGGAGGGTGCGGCGCAGCGAGTGCCCGACGGTGAGGGCGTAACCCTTCTCGAACGGCTCGGCGACCAGCCGCCCGTAGCGATCGGAGAGAATCTCCCACTGGATCGACTTCGGCTTCTGAAACGGTGTCCTGGCCATATGCCCCTTCTGGCGGCCGGTCGGCCGCCTACTTCGAGAACAGCTCGACGATGAGCTGCTCCTGCACCGGGATCTGGATGTCCTCCCGCAGCGGAAGCCCGCGCACCGTGCCCTTCTTCTCGTTGACGTCCAGGTCCAGCCACGGCGGCACCGGTGAGCGCCCCGCGGTCAGGTTGTCGGCGACCCGTTCCTGCATCTTGGAGGTCGGGCGCAATTGCACCACCTCGCCCACCTTCACGATGAACGACGGGATCGACACCTTCCGCCCGTTCACCTGGATGTGGCCGTGGCCGATCATCTGCCGGGCCTCCCGGCGGGAGGCGCCGATGCCCAGGCGGAACACCACGTTGTCGAGGCGCCGCTCGAGGAACTTGAGCAGGTTCTCGCCGGTGATGCCCTTCTCGGCCTCGGCCCATGCGAAGTAGCGGCGGAACTGGGCCTCGAGCACTCCGTAGATGCGCTTGGCCTTCTGCTTCTCCCGGAGCTGGATGCCGTACTGCGTCGGCTTCGTGCGACCCAGCCCGTGCTGACCGGGCGGGTAGTTCCGCCGCTCGATCGCGCACTTGTCGGTGAAGCAGCGAGAGCCCTTCAGGAACAGCTTGATGCCTTCACGCCGGCACTGCCGGCAAACGGCGGCTCGATATCGTGCCACGTACGTCTCCTCCTACACGCGTCGCCGCTTCGGCGGCCGGCAGCCGTTGTGCGGAATCGGGGTCACGTCACGGATGGCGGTGATCTCCAGCCCCACCGCCTGCAGCGAGCGGATGGCCGCCTCGCGCCCGGCTCCCGGGCCGCGTACGAACACCTCCACCTGCTTGAGGCCCACTTCCATCGCCTTGCGGGCCGCGTTCTCGGCCGCGGTCTGCGCGGCGAAGGGCGTGCTCTTGCGGGAGCCCTTGAAGCCCACGCTCCCCGCGCTGGCCCACGAGACCACGTTGCCCATCTTGTCGGTCAGGGTCACGATCGTGTTATTGAAGGTGGCCTGCACGTGGGCGATGCCCACGCGGACCTCCTTGCGCTCCCGCTTGCGCCCGCCCTTGCGGGGCGCGGCGGCGGCTTTCTCGTCCGGCTTCTGTTCCGCGGCGTCGGCCATCGACTCGGCTCCTTACTTTTTCGGCGGCGCGGAGGGCGCGGCGGCCACCGGCTTCTTCTTCACCATCACGCCCTTGCTCTTGCCCTTGCGCGTGCGCGCGTTCGTGTGGGTCCGCTGCCCGCGTACCGGCAGGCCCTTGCGATGCCGGATGCCGCGGTAGGACCCGATGTCCATCAGACGCTTCACGCTCATGGAGACTTCGCGGCGGAGGTCGCCCTCCACCTTGTATTCGCGCTCGATGATGTCGCGCACCCGGCCCGTCTCGTCGTCCGACCAGGTCTTGACGCGCTTGTCGGGATCGACGCGCGCGTCGGCGAAGATCTTCTTCGCGGACGGGATCCCGATCCCGTAGATGTACTGGACCGCGATCTGGCCCCGCTTGTCCCGCGGCAGGTCGACTCCGGCGATACGTGCCATGTGGGCTCCTATCCCTGGCGCTGCTTGTGACGCGGGTTCGTGCAGATGATCCGCACGCGTCCCTCGCGGCGGACGACCTTGCAGTGCTCGCACCGAACCTTGATCGATGGACGTACTTTCATGCCCTTGCCCCTTTAGGTATCTGCTCGAGCTACTTGAATCTATAAGTGATGCGGCCGCGGGTGAGGTCGTAAGGCGACAGCTCCACCTTCACCTTGTCGCCCGGCAGGATGCGGATGAAATTCATGCGCATCTTGCCCGACACGTGAGCCAGCACCCGGTGACCGTTCTCCAGCTCCACCCGGAACATCGCGTTGGGCAACGGCTCCACCACCGTGCCCTCCACCTCGATCGCGTCTTCCTTGGCCATGGCTCGGGTTCCCCTAGGCCGCGCGATCCAGTCGCGTCAGCACCTCGGGCCCCGCCTCGGTGATCGCGATGGTGTCCTCGAAGTGCGCGGCCCAGCTCCCGTCGGCGGTCACCGCGGTCCAGCGATCCTCGAGCACGCGCACCTCCCACGAGCCCATGGTGATCATCGGCTCGATGGCCAGCACCATGCCCGCCTTGATCACCGGGCCCCGTCCCGCATCCCCGAAGTTCGGGATCTGCGGCTCCTCGTGGAGATTCCGCCCGATCCCGTGTCCGACGAAGGCGCGCACGACCCCGAAGCCGTGGCTCTCGCAGTGGGTCTGCACCGCGTGGGAGACGTCGCCCAGCCGATTGCCGGCGCGGCACTGGACGATCGCCTTGTCCAGGCTCTCCCGGGTGACGTCCAGGAGCTCCTGCACCCGCGGGGGCACCGGCCCCACCGGCAGGGTGATCGCGCAGTCCGCATAGTACCCTTCGACGATACACCCGAGGTCCAGCCCCACGATGTCTCCCTCCCGCAGCTTCCGCTTGGGTGAGGGGATGCCGTGCACCACTTCCTCGTTGATCGAGATGCAGACAGTGGCCGGGAATCCCCGGTAGCCCTTGAAGGCCGAGGCGGCGCCGCGGGAGACGATGAAGGCCTCCACGTCCGCGTCGATCTCCTTGGTGGAGATCCCGGGCTTGACCATCGCGCGCAGCCGGTCCTTGACCTCGGCGAGGATCCGCCCGGCCGCCCGCATGTGGCCGAGCTCGCGCGCCGACTTGAGCAGGATCACGAGGCCACCGGCTCCTTGACCGCCTTCCGGATCGC
>DATFUK010000191.1:0-6658 GCA_035260865.1 Candidatus Methylomirabilota bacterium
GCTTCATGGTGACCGACCTCGCCCGCTTCCTGGAGCGCACCGCCGCGAAGACCACCCCGGGGAAAGGATCGAGCAGGGCGAGCTGAGCCGCGTCGAGCGGCGAGGCGAGCGCAATCCTATGGCGATACGCGTGAACATGGAAGTCAAAGGTAAGGAATATGCGCCCTTCGTCGTCACGGTGGAGCGCGGGAAGATCAAGGAGTTCGCCCGGGCCATCGGCGATCTCTCCCCGTTCTACCTCGACGACACGGTCGGCCGCGCCTCCGAGTGGGGCGACATCATCGCGCCGCCCACCTTCCCCACCACGTTCCGCGACGAGAACGCGGACACCGGCGCGATGCTGAAGGACCTGGGGGTGGACATCTCGCGCATCCTGCACGGCGAGCAGGAGTTCGAGCACTTCAAGCCGATCCGGCCGGGCGAGACCTACCTCTGCCAGTCGCGGATCACCGACATCTACGAGAAGACGGGTCGGTCCGGCGCGATGGCCTTCGTGGCGCGGGAGATGTCGGTGGTGGACCGCGAGAGCGAGGTCGTGTGCCTGGTGCGCCACATCACGGTGGTGAGGCTCTGAGCCCCATGCGCTACGCCAAGATCCACGCCGAGGACGTGCAGCCGGGCCAGGAGATGCCCCCGCTCGTGAAGCCCCCGATCCAGCAGATCCAGCTCACCCGCTACGCGGGCGCCTCCGGCGACTTCAATCCCATCCACCAGGACGACGCCTTCGCGCGCGCGGCCGGGATGGGCGGCGTCTTCGCCCACGGCATGCTGTCGATGGGCTTCGTGGCCCAGTCGGTGACGGACTGGGTCGGGGTCGGCCGCGTCCAGAAAGTCTCGGTCCGCTTCGCGGCCCTGGTGCGCCTCGGCGACGTCATCACCTGCCGCGGCAAGGTGCTCGAGAAGCGCCCGGCCCGGGCGGCCGGCGACCACGACGTGGAGCTCGAGCTGTGGGCCGAGAATCAGAAGGGCGAGAAGGTCGTGACCGGACGAGCGACCGTGACGCTGAGGTCACGTGGGTAGCGCATTGTCTTGAGCCGGATCCGGTCAGTCGCGGGCGGGGCGGCGCGCCAGGAAGTCGCGCACCGCCGCCACCGTGGACGGGAAGGCCAGCTCGTCCCACGGGATCTCCGCGGGACTCACCCACTCGAGACGGTCGTTCTCGTGGCAGACCGTCAGGATGCCGCCGGTCACCATCGCCTCGTAGACCACGATGACCACCGGGGCGGAGGCGTAGGAGTACACGCCCACCAGCCCGCCCAGCTCGACGGTGAGCCCGGTCTCCTCCCAGGTCTCACGCAGGGCGCCCGCGTCCACCGTCTCCCCCCAGTCGACGTAGCCGCCGGGGAACGTCCACTTGCCGAGCGCGGGATGGATCGCCCGGCGCGTGAGCAGGAGGCGGCCGTCCTGCCACGGGATGGTGCCCGCGACCACCTTCTGGTTCACGTAGTAGATGAAGCCGCAGCCGGCGCACACCATCTCGGGACGCTTCTCGGGCCCGATCGGCTGCCGCACGAGGCCCACGCCACACAGGGGACAGAAGCGAATCGTGTCCGGCGTGAGGTGGGTGTGGGGCGGATGGGCCGCGTCGGCCGACATGACGCCGGCCAGTCTACCACGCGCGCCCACCGCGTCTTGACACCCGGCGCCCCCGCGGGCCACCCTCAGGCCTCAGAGGAGGCGACACGCCGATGAAGTGGGTCGCGCCCAAGAGCGGCTTCGACGAGGTGTTCGATCCCCGCGGACACGCCCGCGCCCACTACGAGGCCCTCATCTCCATCCTCGAGTCCTTCACCAAGGAGGACGTGGAGCGGCGCGAGCGCCTGCAGCAGCTCACCCTGCGCAGCCAGGGCATCACCTTCACGGTCTACGGGGAGAAGGACGGGCTCGAGCGCATCTTCCCGTTCGACTTCGTCCCCCGCATCATCCCGGCCGCGGAGTGGAAAGGCCTCCAGGACGGCCTCGTCCAGCGCATCACCACGCTGAACCTCTTCCTCGCCGACATCTACCAGGACCAGAAGTGCATCAAGGACGGGATCGTGCCCGCGGATCTCATCCTCTCGCGCAAGGAATACAAGCGGGAGCTCCTCGGAGTGGTCCCGGCCCGGAAGATCTTCACCCACGTGGTCGGCACCGACATCATCCGCGACGACCGGGGCGAGTACCTCGTCCTCGAGGACAACTGCCGCGTGCCGAGCGGCGTCTCTTACGTGCTGGAGAACCGCAACCTCCTGAGCCGCGTGTTCCCCGAGTTCCTCGGCTCCTACCCGGTACGGCCGATCAAGGACTACCCGACCCTGCTGCTCGAGACTCTCCGCTTCGTGGCGCCGCGGCGCGGCCAGAACCCGGTGGTGGTCGTCCTGAGCCCGGGCATCCACAACTCGGCCTACTTCGAGCACTCGTTCCTGGCCCGCGAGATGGGGGTGCCGCTGGTGGAGGGCCGCGACCTGCTGGTGGAGGGCAACCACGTCTTCATGCGGCGCACCCACGGCAAGCGCCAAATCGACGTCATATATCGAAGAATAGACGACGACTTCCTTGATCCCCTCGCCTTCCGGCGCGACAGCATGCTGGGGGTGCCCGGCCTGCTCAACGTCTACCGCGAGGGCAACGTGGCGCTCGCCAACGCCCCGGGCGCGGGAGTGGCCGACGACAAGTCGGTCTACGCGTTCATGCCGAACCTCATCAAGTACTACCTGGGCGAGGACGCGCTCCTGCCCCAGGTGCCGACCTACCTCGGGTTCCGGAAGGACGACTTCAAGTACATCAGCGAGCACCTCGACCAGCTCGTGGTGAAGACCACCGGGGACGCGGGCGGCTACGGGATGCTCATGGGCCCGTTCGCGGCCGCCAAGGAGCGCGAGACCTACCTGGCCGCGATGAAGAAGAACCCGGGCAACTACATCGGTCAGCCGCTCGTCCAGCTCTCCACGCATCCCACCCACATCGAGGGCAAGTTCGAGCCGCGCCGGGTGGACCTCCGGCCGTTCATCCTCTACGGCGACCGCATCCGCGTCCTGCCCGGCGGACTCACCCGGGTGGCCCTCCGCGAGGGCTCCTACGTGGTGAACTCCTCCCAGGGCGGGGGCAGCAAGGACACCTGGGTCCTCGCCCCGCGCGAGCCATGATTCTCTCCCGCGTCGCGGACGGGCTCTACTGGATGGGGCGCTATCTCGAGCGCTCGGAGAACACCACGCGCCTGCTCCTGGTGACCGAGGAGCTGTCCACCGAGGTGCTCGGGCTCGACGAGCAGCTCGCCCGCTGCGAGTGGGACGACCTGCGCGCGACCTTCCCGGGGTTCCCGGAGGACGAGCCGCCGGCCCGTCACCTCGCCGGCCTCGCCGCCACCACCCTGCTCGGGCTCTCCATCGATCCGGAGAACCGCTACTCGGTCGTCCACTCGCTCAAGAAGGCGCGCGACAACGCTCGCTCGGTGCGCGAGGCGCTCACCCTCGAATGCTTCATCAATCTCAACGAGACCTACCGGGAGCTCGAGGGCTACAACCGCCGCCGGCTCTCCGATCCCGCCACGTTTCGCACCGCGATGCAGAACACCCACCGCGGGATCCTGAGCGCGGTGGGGGCCATCGAGCACACCCTCACCCGCGACGCCGGGTGGCTCTTCCTCAAGCTCGGCGAGTCGCTCGAGCGCGTCTTCCGCACCAGCGTGATCCTCCGGACCAAGCTGCCCGCCCTGGTGGCCACCGAGCCCAAGATCGACCTGCCCCTCTTCTACAGCCAGTGGCGCAGCCTCCTGCGCGGGCTCTCCTCGCTCGAGAACCACCGCAAGGTCTTCGGGGCCCGGCTCGAGCCGACCGACGTGCTGCAATTCCTGCTCTTCGACCCCCAGACCCCCCGCTCGGTGCGCTACGGGGTCACCGCGGTCAAGGAGTACCTCGACCGCATCTCGAGCGCGAGCGACCTGAGCCAGCCGGTGCGGATCGTGGGCAAGCTCGCGGCCGAGCTCTCCTACCAGGGACACGACCTGATCCGCGAGGGCGAGATCCTGCCCTTCCTCGATCACGTCCTCGTCGAGCTCGGGCGCGCCCACGACGCGGTGTCCACCGTGTACTTCGGGAGCTGAGGGCGCCGCCGTGTTCGTCGAGATCGAGCACACCCTGTCGCTGGCCTACGACGCCTACATCCGGGAGTCGTTCCTCGAGCTGCGCATGCAGCCCAAGACCACCGGGGACCAGACGCTCCAGTCCTTCGTGCTCGCGGTGGGCCCCCCGACCAAGACCTCCCGCTACCGGGATTGGAATCACAACGTGGTGCACCACTTCACGATCGTGCACTTCCACGACCGGATCGAGGTGGTGGCCCGCTCCGCGGTGAGCACCCATCCCGCCGCGCCCGCGCTCGCCACCGTCAACGACACGCGCCCCTACCCGGACCCGCCCTACCCGCTCCTCGATTTCCTGGCCTTCGACGGGCCGGTGCGGGCGAGCGCGCAGCTGCGGCGCTTCGCCCAGGGCGTGCCGGTACCCGCCACCGCGCCGCTCGCCGAGCAGGTGCGCGCGTGCGGGCGGCACATCGGCGAGCACTTCACCTACCGGAAGAACGTGACCAGCTACGACTCGACCAGCGACGACTTCCTCACCGCGGGCGCGGGGGTTTGCCAGGACTTCACCCACCTGATGCTCGGTCTGCTCCGGCTGCGCCAGATCCCGTGCCGCTACGTGAGCGGCTACCTCCACATCCCGCTGCGCGACGGGGAGGCCGCCCAGAGCCACGCGTGGGTGGAGTTCTACTCGCCCTCCGCGGGCTGGGTGCCGTTCGATCCGACCCACAACCGCGAGATCGACGGCCACTACGTGGTGGTGGGCCACGGCCGGCACTACGACGACGTGCCGCCCAACAAGGGCATCTACCGCGGCAACGCGGACGAGACCCTGCGCACCGAGGTGCGCACCCAGGAGTCCACCCCCAAGGACATCTCGGCGCTGCACGAGGAGATGGAGCAGATCGACGTGCCGGTGTACCAGGAGATCCCGGAGCGCCGCCGCGACCGGCTCAAGCTTGCCGCCGAGGAGATCGCGGCCCAGCAGCAGCAGGAGCAGCAGCAGGCGGGCCGTTGACACCCGCGCCCGCGCGGTGCTAGAAGAGGTTGCCGCGCCGCGCCCGTCCCAATCGCATCACCCCGAGGTCACCGAGAGGAGAGTCGGCATGAGGCATGTGAAGTGGGCGGTAGTGATCGGTCTCGTTGCGCTGGCGATCGGCGCGGTCGGCGCCCTCCAGGCGCAGCAGCTCAGCGGCGAGTACAAGATCGGGGTCCTGGAGCCGCTGACCGGCAACCTCGCGGCCGAGGGCAAGCGGCACCTCGAGGGCTACGAGATCGTCCGCGACCTCATCAACGAGCGCGGCGGGGTGATGGGCAAGAAGCTGGTGTTCGTGGTCGGCGACGCGGTCGATCCGACGGTGGCCGCCTCCGAGGCCACCCGGCTGGCCACCCGGGAAGGCGTCAAGATCATCACCGGCACCTTCTCCTCCACCCTCTGCGGGGCGGCCAGCGAGGCGGCGGCCCGGCAGAACGTCATCTACTGGGAGACCTCCTGCGTCGACCCGCGGCTCACCAAGCGCGGGCTCAAGAGCGTGTACCGAACCGAGATCGACGGCACCGGGTTCGGCTGGTACAACGTCGAGTTCATCGCCAAGCACCTCGCCCACCGGCTCGGCAAGAAGACGAGCGAGCTGCGCGTCGCGTATCTCTCCGAGGATTCCTCGTACGGTCAGAGCGTGACCGAGTCCGCGCGGCAGCGCGCCAAGGCCGAGTTCGGGATGCAGGAGGTGGCGCTGGAGTACTACACCTTCACCACCAACGACCTCACCCCGGTCATCCTCAAGCTCAAGAACGCGAACCCCGACGTCCTGCACCACATCGCGCGCAACCAGGACTCGATCCTCTTCTGGCGGCAGGCCCGCGAGCAGAACTTCGAGGTCAAGGCGGTCGTGCACGCGGGGGCGACCGGCTACGGCTCGCCCGACTTCGGCAAGGCCTTCGGCAACGACGGCAACGGGCCCTTCGCGCTGCTCGAGCCCGGCCCCGGCCTGATCATCGAGAAGCTGCGGCCCGAGGGCCAGGCGATCGAGCGCGCGTTCCGGAGCGCGGTGAAGGCGCGGACCGGCTCGGACGTCCCCACCGGCGGGCACCAGCTCGCGGGAGGCGGCCTGTGGGTGCTCAAGCTCGTGCTCGACGCGGCCAAGAGCGACGACCCCGACAAGTTCCGCGCCGCGGTCATGGCGATGGACCTGCCGGTCGGCTCGGCGATCAACGGCTGGGGCGTGAAGTTCGACGAGACCGGCCAGAACTCCAACCCGCGTGTGCAGCACTACATGCTCCAGTGGCAGGGCGGGCAGCTCGTCACGGTGTGGCCGGAGGAGTTCACCACCAACCGCGCCAAGTGGATTCCGCTCGGCGCGTGGGACCAGCGCAAGTAGCGCCCGCCGCCGGTTCGCCGATGCTCGCTCGCGCGCCCCGGGGCGGTCCCCCGGGGCGTCGCGTTATCGGCTGACCCGTCGATCATGCACGCGATTCCCCAGCTCCTCGCCTCCACTCTCCTGCTGGGCGGCGTCTACGCCCTCATCGCGGTGGGTCTCACCCTCATCTTCGGGGTCATGCGGGTGGTCAACTTCGCGCACGGCGAGTTCCTCATGCTGGGCA
>DATFUK010000192.1:0-10698 GCA_035260865.1 Candidatus Methylomirabilota bacterium
CCGGGCCACCGTGCCGTCGGCCGCCCGGGTGAGCACGGCCACCGCGCCGACCAGCGCGAAGTCGCCGTGACGCCGCGAGACCTCGGCGAAACCCCAGCCCGATCCGGCCGCCGGCAGCGTGAAGCGCACCGCGGTGGCCAGCTCCTGGCCATCGAGCGCGGTGGTCAGCGGGGCGCGATAGAACCGGTCCGCCGGGATCATGCGCTCGCCCCGGGGTCCCCGCGCGATGACCACGCCCTCGAGGCAGAGGAGCAGCGCGGGCAGCTCCGACGCGGGATCCGCGTGGACGATATTGCCCACCACCGTGCCGCGATTCCGAATGGGCGGGTGCGCGACCGCGTGCAGCACCTCGGTGAACAGCGGCGAGCGGCCGGCCGCCCAGCGCTCGAGGCCCCCCTGGCGGACGAGGGCGCCGACCTCGAGGATGCCCGAGGCCTCGCGGATGCCGTCGAGCCCGCGCAGCCGGTTGATGTCCACCAGCACGGCCGGCCGGGCCAGCCGCAGCGCCAGCATCGGGATGAGGCTCTGGCCGCCCGCCAGGATCTTCGCGTCGTCCCCCGCGGTGGCCAGCGCGCCGAGCGCGTCGTCGAGCGTGGCCGGCGCCACGTAGTCGAACGGGGCCGGCTTCATGCCGGCTTCATGCCGGCTTCATGCCGGTTTCCCCCGGCGGGCCGCCGCTTCGTCGAGAAGGCCGAGAACCACCGACGGCCCCAGCGGCGTGCGGGTCACCCGCACCCCGAACGGGGCGAGCGCGTCCTCCACCGCGTTGGCCAGGGCCGCGGGCGGTGAGATCGCCCCGCCCTCGCCGATGCCCTTGAGGCCGAGCGGATTGCGCGGCGACGGGTACTCGAGGTGCACGGTCTCGATCGCCGGCAGCTCCATCGCGGTCGGCACCAGGTAGTCCATGAACGTCCCGGTGAGGAGCTGCGCCTGCTCGTCGTACACCATCTCCTCCAGGAGCCCGCCGCCCACCCCCTGCGCCACGCCGCCGTGGATCTGGCCCTCCACGATCACCGGGTTGATGATCGTCCCGCAATCGTGCGCCACCAGATAGCGGAGCAGCTTCACCGCCCCGGTGCCGGTGTCCACGTCCACCACCGCGACGTGGGTGGCGCTGGTGTAGGTCACGGTCGGCTGGTGGTGGTAGACCGTCGCCTCGAAATCGGGTGAGGCGACCCCCGGCTTCGCGAAGGTGGGGATCGAGGCCTGGATCACCTTCGAGATCGGGATCGCGGAAGCCGGGGCGCCGCGCACCGAGACCATGCCGTCCGCCAGATCGATGTCGGCGGGCGCGGCCTCGAGCAGCGCGGCCGCCGCCGCGACCAGCTTGTCCTTCACGCGGCCCGAGGCCTCGTGGATGGAGCTGCCCGCGTTGACCGCGCTGCGGGAGGCGAAGGTCCCGACCCCGAACGGGATCGCGGCGGTGTCGCCGCCCACGATGGTCACCGCCTCGAGGGGGAGACCGAGCGCGTCGGCCGCGATCTGGGCGAACGAGGTCTCGTGCCCCTGCCCCTGGCAGCACGCGCCGGTGGCGACCACCGCGTGGCCCGAGGCGTCGAGGCGGACCGTCGCGCCTTCATAGGGGCCGATCGCGGTGCCCTCGACGTAGCTCGAGATGCCGATGCCGCGGTGGATGCCCTGCCCGCGCAGCCGCGCCTGCTCGGCGCGCAGGGCCTCGTAGCCCACCGCCCGCAGCGCCGCCTCGAGCCCGGCCTTGAAGTCGCCGCTGTCGTAGACGAGCGGGTTGCCGTCGCGATACGGGATGTGCAGCTCGTAGGGGAGATCGGCCGCGCCCAGGAAGTTGCGCCGCCGTAGCTCGGCGGGATCCATGGCGAGCTCCCGCGCCAAACAGTCCACGATGCGGTCCATCGCGAACACGGTCTCGGGGCGCCCCGCGCCGCGGTACGGCGCGTTCGGCGTCTTGGTGGTCACGACGCCCCGGCACTCGACGTCGAGGCTGGGCACGCGATGCGGGCCCAGCAGGTGCGCCACCGTGTTGTAGGGCAGCACGATGCCCCAGGAGTTGTAGGCGCCCAGGTCCACCCAGATGCGATCGCGCACCGCCAGCATGGTGCCGTCCCGCCGGGCCGCGATCTCGATGTCGTGCACCTGCGCCCGCGCGTGGGCCGAGCCCATCATGTGCTCGCGGCGGTCTTCGGTCCACTTCACCGGCCGGCGGGACACGATGGCGGCGGCGGGGATCAGCAGGTCCTCCGCGTAGCCGTTGGCCTTGGTCCCGAACCCGCCGCCCACGTCCGGGGCGATGACCCGGATCTTGTGAGGCGGCAGCCCGAGCGCGGCGACGAGCCCCTGCTGGACGAAATGGACGACCTGCGTGCCGTTCCACGTGGTGAGCGCGCCGTCACGGGCGTCCCACTGGGCGACCACCCCGCGGGTCTCGATCGGCATGCCCACGTAGCGCGGGATCACGAAGCGCTCGCGCACCCGGGCGTCGGCCTGACGGAACGCCGCCTCGACGTCGCCGAAGCCGGTCTTGAAGGAGAGCGCGATGTTGTCGCCCCACGCCGGATACAGCACGGGTGCGTCGGGGCGGGCGGCCGCCTCCACGTCGGCCAGGGCGGGCAGCGGCTCGTAGTCCACCTCGACCAGCTCGCAGCCGTCCTCGGCCACCGCGCGGCTGCTCGCCAGCACCATCGCCACGATCTCGCCCACGTGCCGGGCTTCGTCGCGGCAGAGCGCGAGCTGGTGCGGCTGCTTCATGGTGACCGCCACCCGCGCGGACAGGCCGGGCGGGATGGCGCCGAAGAGGGGCAGCGGCTTCATCCAGCGCTCGAGATCGGCGAAGGTGAGCACGTGGGCCACCCCGGGCAGCCGCCTGGCCGCGTCGGTGCGGATGGCCGTGATGCGCGCGTGGGCGTACGGGCTCCGGACGAAGGCGGCGTGGAGCATGCCCGGCAGCTTGATGTCGTCTACGAAGCGGCCCTCGCCGCGCAGGTAGCGCGGGTCCTCCTTGCGCTTGACCGATGCTCCGAAGTACTTGGCTCCCATATCTCCGTTTCCTGCGTTTACTTCTTCAAGCTCTCCATATGCGGGGGCCCAGACATAGCCCCCGCACTCCCCCAGTTCGCGGACTACCGTTTCGGCGCTTGGACTTGTTGGCGCTCGGACTCGGCTAGCCGCCCAAGTATGCCTTCTTCACGTGATCGTTCTGCATCAGGTCCTTCGCGGGGCCTTCGAGGGTAATGCGGCCGGTTTCCATGACGTAGGCGCGGGTGGCGAGCTGGAGCGCCATGTAGGCGTTCTGCTCGACCATCAGCACGGTGGTGCCCTCGCGCTGGATGCCCGCGATGATCTGGAACACCGTCTCGGTGACGGTGGGGGCGAGGCCGAGCGAGGGCTCGTCGAACAGGATGAGCCGCGGGCGGGCCATGAGGCAGCGGCCGATGGCGAGCATCTGCTGCTCGCCGCCCGAGAGTGTGCCCGCGGGCTGCCGTCGCCGCTCGGCCAGGATCGGGAAGTGGCCGAACACGCGGTCCCGGTCCCCGGTGACCCCCGCCGCGTCGGTGCGCACGTAGGCCCCCATCTGGAGGTTCTCCTCCACCGTCATGTGCGGGAACACCCGCCGGCCCTCCGGGCAGTGCGCGATGCCCCGGCGCAAGATCTCCTGGGGGGCCAGCTGCTGGATCTCCTGCCCATCGAAGACGATGCGGCCGGCGGCGGCCCGCACGAGCCCCGAGATGGTCTTGAGCGTGGTGGTCTTGCCCGCCCCGTTGGCGCCGATGAGGCACACGAACTCGGCGGCGCCCACCGTGAGCGACACCGAGTGGAGCGCGGCGATCCGGCCGTAGCCCGCGGAGAGGCCCTCAAGGGTGAGCATGGGCTCCCGCTCCCAGGTAGGCGCGGATCACCTCGGGGTCGCGCTGCACCGAGGCCGGATCGCCGTCGGCGATGAGCCGGCCGTAGTTCAGCACCAGCACGCGGTCCGAGATGCCCATCACGAGGCGCATGTCGTGCTCGACCAGGAAGACCGTGATGCGCTCGTCGCGGATGCGGCTGATCAGCGCGGCCACCGCGACCTTCTCGGAGGCGCTCATGCCCGAAGCCGGCTCGTCGAGCAGCAGCAGCCGGGGCCGCGCGGCGAGGCCCACCGCCAGCTCGAGCAGCCGCTGCTCGCCGTAGGAGAGCGCGGCGGCCGCCTCGGCGCGGCGCGCGCCCAGCCCCACGAAGTCCATCACGCGATCCGCCTCCACGCCGAGCCGGCGCTCCTCGTCGCGCACGCGCCCGCGGGCCAGCAGGGCCGCGGTTACGCCCACGCGCCCGCGCAGGTGCAGCCCGGTCAGCACGTTCTCCCGCACGCTCAACCCGGGGAAGAGGCTCGTCTTCTGGAACGTGCGCACGAGGCCGCGCGCCGCGATGCGATGCGGCCGCCAGCCGGTGATCGGCAGGCCGTCGTGATGCACGGTGCCCTCGGTCGGGCGCTGGAACCCGGTGATCACGTTGAAGGCGGTGGTCTTGCCCGCTCCGTTGGGGCCGATCAGGCTCGTCACCGTGCCCGGGGCGACCGCGAAGCTCACCCCGGTCAGCGCGGCCACCCCGCCGAAGCGCACCGTGAGATCCCGGGCCTCGAGCGTCACGACGGCCGCCACCGCCGGCGTAGCGCGGACCAAGCCGTCCGCAGGGCCGGGACAACCCCTTCCGGCATGAAGAACAGCACCGCGACGAGCAGGACGCCGTAGAGCAGCATCTGCCACTGATAGGACGTCAGCTCGCGCAGCGCCTCCGGCAGCACCGTGAAGAGCACGGCGCCTACCACGGGGCCCGCCAGCGTCCCCTTCCCGCCCGCCACCACCATGATCACCATCGTGACCGTGTAGGTGAAGAGGAACACCTCCGGGCTCACGAAGCGCGTGTAGTGCGCGTAGAGGCCGCCCGCGAAGCCGGCCATCGCGGCGCTCGCCACCGCGGCCAGGACCAGGTAGTGGGTCGCGTCGATGCCCACCGAGGCCGCGAGGGTCTCGTTCTCCCGGAGCGCGACCAGCGCGCGGCCGACCCGTGAGCGGATGAGCGCCAGGCAGAGCAGATAGGCGCCCACCACCGCGGCCAGCACGAGGTAGTAGTAGGCGCTCTTGGTCCGCAGCGAGAGCGGGGGGAGCCCGGGCAGCGCGATCTCGACCGGGGGCACGCCCGGGATGCCGAGCGGGCCATTGGTCAGGTCCATCCAGTTCACGCTGACCAGCGAGACGCAGCCCGCGAACGAGATGGTCAGCAGCACGAAGTAGGCGCCGCGCAGCTTCAGGGCCAGCCGGCCGATGACGTAGCCGGCCAGGCCGGGCAGCACGATCGCGGCGAGCAGGCCGAGCCACGGCGACCACTCGAGCTTGACGGTGAGCAGGGCGGACGCGTAGGCGCCGATGCCGAAGAAGGCGGCGTGGCCGAGCGAGAGCTGCCCGGTGTAGCCCAGGAGGAGATTCAGGCTCAGCGCCAGCACCGCGAAGATGCCGGCCATGATGAGGGTGTGCAGGTGATACGGGTTCCACACCCAGGCGGGCGCGGTCAGGGCCACGGCCAGGCCGATCGCGGGGGCGAGCCGCCTCATCCGACGCGCTCGGCGCGGGCGAAGAGGCCCGAGGGGCGCAGCAGCAGCACCCCCACGATCATCAGGAAGCCGACCGCGTCGCGGTAGCCGGAGGAGATGTAGCCGGCGCCCAGCTCCTCCGCGATGCCCAGCACCACGCCCCCGAGCGCCGCGCCGCCGAAGTTGCCCAGGCCGCCCAGGATCACCACCGAAAAGGCCTTGAGCGAGGCCAGGTCGCCCATGGACGGGTAGAGCAGGAAGACCGGGCCCAGCAGCGCCCCCGCCGCCGCGGCCAGCCCCGCCCCGAAGGCGAAGGTCACGGTGTGGATGCGCTCGATGCTCACGCCCATGAGGGCCGCGGTCTCCCGGTCCTGGAAGGTCGCGCGCATCGCGCGGCCGAGCTTGGTGCGGCTCAGCAGCAGGTGCGCCCCCAGGATCAGGAGGCCCGAGACCACGAACACGAAGATGCGGAGCGGCGCCACCGACACCGCGCCGAGCACCACCGGATGCGTCGGAAACGGAGTAGGCACGCTCTTGGCCACTCCGCCCCAGCCGAGCAGCTCCGCGTTCTGCATGGCGATCCAGAGACCGATCATGACCAGCATGACCGTGTCGATGGATTGCCCCCGCAGGGGCCGCAGGAGCACCCGCTCGCAGACCGCGCCGGCGAGAGCGCCGGCCACGATGGCGAGCGGGATCGCCAGGAAGAAGTGGACCGAGGCGAGCGCGAGCGCGGCGAACGCGGCGTAGGCCCCGAGCGTGTAGAACTCGCCGTGGGCAAAGTTCACCACGTTCATCAGCCCGAAGACCAGCGTGAGGCCGATCCCGAGCAGGCTGTAGGTGGCGCCCAGCAGCAGCCCGTTCAGCAGGTGCTGGAGAAGCTGGTCCAAGCGCCCGCGATCGCCGGTCGCGCTACTTCTTCGCCGAGAACGCGGGCAGCGCGATCTTGCCGTCCTTCACCTGGACGATGAAGATGCTGGGCTTGCTCTGCCCGCTCTCCTTGCCCGCCGGACCGTCCTTCTCGAACTTGATCGGCCCGTTGAGGCCCATCACGCTCACCTGCCAGAGGGCGGCCTGCACCGCCTTCGGCTCCGCCTTGCCCGCCAAGCGGATGGCTTCCACCGCGGTGAGCACGCCGTCGTGGCCCCGGAAGCCCTCGGTCAGCCCCTCGAAGGGGTGCCCACGCTTGGCCCACTCGTCCACGAAGGCCTTCGCCAGCTTGCCGTCCGGCATGGCCTCCGGGAACCACGGCAGGAAGAAGAGGATGTGGTACGTCCCCTCCGCCGCCGCGCCCGCCTGCTTGATGAGCTGCGACGGCGACGAGCTGCCCCCGGTGGTGATCACGCGCCGGACCAGGCGCTGCTCCTGCGCCTGCTTGAGCACCAGGGTGATCTGCTCCACGCTCGTGGTGAGGAAGAGCGTGTCGCCACCGCCCGCCTTCACCTTGGTGATCTGCGCGTTCATGTCGGTGGCCGCCTGCTCCATGAACTCCGCGCTGCCCACCTGCGCGCCGGAGCGCTTGAGCAGGTCCCCGAAGGCGCCGACCGCCCCGCGACCCCAGTCCGTGTTCACCGCGAGAAAGTCGGCCTGCTTGATCCCCAGGTCCTTCATGTACTTCTCGAGGCCGAGCGCTTCCATCTCGCTGGGCGGGCTGATGCGGAAGATCCACGGATTCCCGCGCTTGGTGATGGTCGAGGCGCTGGACGTCTCCACGATCATCGGCACGCCGTACTCCTCGAGCTTCGGCATCGCCGCGAGGGTCATCGAGCTGCCCCAGGCGCCGACGATCACCGGCACCTTGTCGCGCACGATCAGCTTCTCGGCCGCGGTGGCGGCTTCCTTCGGGTCGGACTTGTTGTCCTCGATCAGCAGCTCGACCTTGCGCCCCAGCACGCCGCCCTTGGCGTTGATCCAGTCCCGCTCGATCTCGGCGCCCATCCGGACGTAGTTGCCGGACGCGGCGACCGAGCCCGAGAGCGGCTGGATGACGCCGACCTTCACGGCCTCCTGGGCGGGCGCCGGCGCCGCGAGCGCGGCGACGACGGTCAGCGCGACGAAAAGGGCTCGGATTGCCTGCTTCATGACGACCTCCTCTGACCCTTACCTGGTTAAGGTGCGTCCGCCACGCTGCGGAACCTGGAATCGCGTACTTATCCTACGTTTCATGTCTCATGTCAAACGAAGACCCGATTGACATTGGCCCGGCCCGCCCCAAGAATACGGCACCATGCCACCCGCGAGATCCTCTGCGCCCCGCGCCCCGATCGCCCCCCTGCTGCACGAGAGCCTCGGCGAGCGGGTCTACCGGACCGTTCGCGACCTGATCCTGAGCCAGGTCTTCCCCCCCGGCTCCAAGCTGAACGTCGAGCAGATCTGCCGCGACCTGGGCGTGAGCCGCACCCCGGTCTGGGACACGATGCGCCGGCTGGAGAGCGAAGGCCTGGTCAACACCGTGCCGCGCCACGGCGTCTTCGTGCTCAACTACGGGGCCGACCAGATCCGCGATCTCTTCGCGGTACGCGGCGCGCTGGAGGCGCTCGCGGTCCGCCAGGCCGCGCAGAACCTCGAGGACGACACGCGGGCCGGGCTCGAGGCGACCATGAAGGAGCTGGAGCGCGCCGCGGGAGCCGGCCTGATGGAGCCGTACTCGCGGGCGGCCATCGACTTCCACGACCAGGTCCTGGTCGCGGCGCGGAACCCGGTCCTGAGCCGGCTCCTCGAGAACGTCTACGCCCAGATCCTGGTGCTACGCCTCCGGTCCCTGTACCTGCCCGAGCGGGTCGAGTCGAGCGTGGCCGAGCACCGCGAGATCTTCCAGGCGGTGCTGGCCGGCGACGCCGAGCGCGGCGAGCGGCTGGCCCGCGCGCACGCCGAGCACGTGCTGCAGGACGCGCTCGAGTTCACGCGCCGGCGCCCCGAGCACGCGGGGCCCACGTCATGAGCGCGGAGGCCCGCACTCCCTGGGATCGCTACGCGGCGGCGCTGCCGGGCATCGCGGCCGCGGTGGGCCGCACCCCGCTCGTGCGCCTGAACCGCATCACCCGCGACGTGACGCCCGCGATCTACGTGAAGGTGGAGTGGTACGGGGCGACCGGCAGCCTCAAGGACCGCATCTACCTGCACATGTTCGAGCGGGCGGAGGCCCGGGACGATCTCAAGGCGGGCATGCAGGTGCTCGAGTGCTCGACCGGCAACGCGGGGATCGCCTGCGCCTGGGTCGCGGCGGTCAAGGGCTACCCCTGCACGATCGTGATGCCGGAGGGCATGAGCGACGAGCGCAAGAAGATCATGCGCGCCTACGGGGCCGAGCTGGTCTTCACCCCCGGCGGCGAGAGCGACGTGGATCTCTCGCTCGACCGGCTGCGCCAGATCCGCGACGCGGCGCCGGGCCGCTACTGGGTGCCCGGGCAGTTCGACAACCCGGACAACGTCGAGGCCCACATCCTCACCACCGGCCCCGAGCTGTGGGAGCAGTCGGGCGGCCGCATCGGCGCCTTCGTGGATTCGCAAGGCTCGGGCGGCCTCCTGACCGGGGTCGGCCGCTACCTCCGGAGCCGCGACCCCCAGGTGAAGCTCTACGCGGTCGAGCCCGCGGAGTGCGCGCTGCTCTCGCGCCGGGCGTGGGGCCACCACGGCATCGAGGGCATCGGCGACGGCTTCGTCCCCCGCAACCTGGACGTCTCGCTGCTCACCGGGGTGATCACCACCACCACCGAGGAGAGCGTGGACATCGCCCGGCGGCTGGCGCGGGAAGAAGGCCTCTTCTGCGGGATCTCGAGCGGCTGCAACGTGGCCGCCGCGCTCAAGCTGGCCCGCCGCCACCCCGAGCTGCCGTCGGTGGTGACGATCCTGAACGACACCGGCCAGCGCTACTTCACCACCCCGCTCTGCGGGGAGGCCAAGCACGTGGACATCCCGGAGCGGGAGCATCCGCTCGATCCCTACACCGTCGAGCAGCTCGACCGGTACCAGAAAACCTGGGAGGTGCTGGCGTGACCATCGCGCCGCGCGAGTACGACTTCGTCGCCGCGCGCGAGCGCCTCGAGGCCAAGCCCAAGTCCCCCGGCCCGAAGCTCGGCTCCCTCGAAGACGCGGTCGCGCGGGTCAAGGACGGCGATCACCTGGCCATCGGCGGCTGCCTCTACTCGCGCACCCCGCTGGCGCTCGTGTGGGCGCTGCTGCGCCGCCGGCCGACGAACCTCACCCTCTCGCGCAACCTCATGTGCTACGAGGGCGAGTGGGGCATGGTGTCGGGCGCGGTGAGCAAGGTCGTGACGTCGTGGATGGGCATCGGCCTGCCCTGGGGCCTCTCGCGCATCCAGCGCGAGTTCGTCGAAGCCGGGCGCGTGGAGTTCGAGGAGTGGAGCCACCTCGGGCTCGGCCTGCGCTACCGCGCCGCCGCCATGGGCGTGCCCTTCCTGCCCGCGCTCACGATGCTGGGCTCGGACCTGATGGGCGTGGGCGGCTCGAAGACGATCGAGTGCCCGTACACCGGGGAGACCCTCCACGCGGTGCCCGCCCTGTTCCCCGAGGTGGCGCTCCTCCACGTGCAGAAGGCCGATCGCCTCGGCAATTGCCAGATCGACGGCTACCCGCACATGGACGAGGACATCGCGCGGGCCGCGGTCACCGTGCTGGTGACCGCGGAGGAGATCGTCTCCGAGGACGAGATCCGCCTCCACCCGGACCGGACCGTGCTGCCCGGCTTCCTGGTGGACGCGCTCGCCCACGTGCCCTACGGCTCATACCCGCACGAGTGCTACGGCGTCTACGACGCCGAGCCCGATCACTTCACGACCTACGTGGACGGGATCCTCGCGCGCGGCGCCGCCAGCGTGGCCGACTATCTCGAGCGCTACGTCTACGGGCCGCCCACGTGGAACGACTACCTCGATCTCTTCGGGGGCGAGCGGATGGCCATTCAGGCCAAGCGCGCGAAAGAGCTCACACGATGAGCGACACGACGGCCGCGCGCTTCAACGCTTCGGAGCTTCTGGCCGTGATCGCCGCGCGCCAGCTCCACGACGACACGACGGTCTTCGCGGGCGTCGGCGTGCCGCTGCTGGCGGCCGCGCTCGCCAAGCGGCGCCACGCGCCGCGCCTGACGATGGTGATCGAGGGCGGCATCATCGGCCCGCAGATCGCCCCGGGGCGGCTGCCGG
>DATFUK010000193.1:0-3762 GCA_035260865.1 Candidatus Methylomirabilota bacterium
TCCTCGAGTGGCCCCGCGTAGGGGAACGAGGGGATCAGGCTCAGCGCGGCCTCCTCCATGCGCGGCCCGTAGGCGCGGATGAACCCGTTCTCCCAGATCGGCGCGAACATCACGCGCTCCTGGATCGTCCGCTGGATCTGGTGCAGCATCTCCTCGCGCTTCTTGCGGTCCATCTCCTGGAGCTGCGCCTGGAAGAGGGTCTCGATCTCCGGGATCGAGCCGTAGGAGAGCACGCCCTTCGCGGTCGCGAAGCCCTCGATGCGGGTGGAGGCGTTGCCCGCGGAGCCGGTGGCGCCCACGAAGAGGTTGCGGATCTTCTTGTCGCGCCACGCGGAGAGCAGCGCGGCGCGCTCCATCGTGCGCACGCGCGTGCGGATGCCGACCGCGCCGAAGTAGTTCGCGATGGCCTCGCCCATCGAGTTATAGGGCGGGAACGGGGTGAACTCGCCCGCGTCGAAGCCGTTGGGGAAGCCGGCGTCGGCCAGCAGCGCCTTCGCGCGCTTCGGGTCGTAGGGGTCGGCCGCGACGGGCAGGGCGAACTCCTGGTGCCGGGGCACGATGTTGCCGGTGGGCCCCGAGAAGCCGAGCGACTCGGCCTCGTTGATCGCCTGGCGGTCGATGGCGAGGCTCGCGGCCAGCCGCACGCGCCGGTCCGCCCAGGGCGAGCCGGCGGTCCACTGCTCGGGGAACATCAGGAAGAGCACGCCGTTGGTGCGCATCGCGGTCAGGGTGAGCCCGGGAGTGCGCCGCACGTCCTCGGCGATGGGGCCGTTCAGGAAGTAGGCGATGTCGACCTCGCCGCGCTTGAGGGCGGCGGCCCGCGTGGACTCCTCCGGGATGCTCCGCATCACGAGGCGCTTGACGCTCGGGGTCTTGCGCCAGTAGCCGTCGAAGGCCTCGAGCGTGAGCTCGATCCCGGGCTGGAAGCTCACGAACTTGTACGGCCCGGCGCCGATGGGCGCCTTGCGGTAGCCGTCCTCGCCGACCCGCTCGAGGTACTTCTTGGGCACGATCCACGCGGCCCCCGACGCGCTCGTCCCGTAGAAGGTCATGAAGTCCGGCCACGGGTCCTTCAGGTGGAAGCGCACGCGGCCCGCGTCCACCACCTGCACGTCGCGGACGCGGTCCTTCAGGATGGGCGCGGCCGCGCCCCGGTAGCGCTCGAAGGAGAACTTCACGTCCTCCGCGGTGACCGGATCCCCGTTGTGGAAGCGCGCGCCCTTGCGGAGCACGAACTCCCAGGTGCGCCCGTCCTTCGACATGCTCCACGACTCGGCCAGGCTCGGCGAGTTGAGCGCCGCGGGCATGGGCTTCACGAGGGCGTCGTGGAGCGCGTAGAGGATCATGAACGGGGTGATCTCCGCGTCGGTCTCCGCCGGGTCGAGCCAGCGGGTCGCCAGGGTGATGTGGGCGGCGACGCTCACGGTGCCGCTCGGCTGCGCCCCGACGGGGGCGGCCCAGCACAGCGCGAGGACGACGACGAGAACGAGCGGTCGGAGCGCACGGGTCATTGAGCGCCTCCTGACATCTCACCGAGGGTCGGACGGCCTGAGACTACCACGGGCGGGTTCTGATAGACTCGCGATCGAGCCTTATCCGACCCCGCCAACTCCACCGGAGGTGGACATGACCCGGTTCTCCCGATCACTGATGATCCTCGGCGCCCTCGTCTCGATACTCTCGCTTGCCTCCGTGCCGGCCAGCGCGCAGGAGCAGCCCCGCTCCGGCGGCGAGCTGGTCTTCGTGGTCGCGGCCGAGCCGCCGAGCTTCGATGGCCACCGCGAAGAGACGTTCGCGATGCTGCACCCCACCGGGCCCCACTACAACACCCTGATGCGGGTGGATCCCACCGACCGCACCGGCACCAAGTTCATCGGCGCTCTGGCCGAGTCCTGGACGGTCTCGCCCGACAAGCGCGTCTACACCTTCAAGCTGCGCCGCGGGGTGAAGTTCCACGACGGTGCCCTGATGACCTCCGCCGACGTGAAGGCCTCCTACGACAAGATCATCTTCCCGGGGCCGGGAATCCAGTCGAGTCGGCAGGCGGCCTACCGAGGCGTCGAGGCGGTCGAAGCCCCGAACCCCGACACGGTCGTGTTCCGGCTCAAGACCCCCGAGGCCTCGTTCATCGCCAATGTGTCCTCCCCGTGGAACTACATCTACCGGGCCGAGATCCTGGCCAAGGACCCGCGCTGGTACGAGAAGAACATCAACGGCACCGGGCCCTTCAAGTTCGTGGAGTACGTACGGGGCTCGCACTGGGTGGGCAAGAAGAACCCCGACTACTGGGACAAGGGCAAGCCCTACCTCGACGGCTACCGCGCCATCTTCATCCAGGACGCGGGAGCGCAGGTGGCGGCCATCCGGGGCGAGCGGGCGATGATCCAGTTCCGCGGCTTCAGCCCCTCGCAGCGGGACTCGCTCGTGCAGGCCCTCGGCAACAAGATCACGGTGCAGGAGAGCCCCTGGAACTGCTCGATCCAGGTGGCGATGAACCAGGAGAAGAAGCCGTTTCAGGACAAGCGCGTGCGCCGCGCGCTGACCCTGGCGCTCGACCGCTACGCCGGCTCCGCCGCGCTGTCCCGCATCGCGGTGGTGAAGGACGTGGCCGGCATCCAGGTGCCCGGCACCCCGTGGGCGACCCCGCCGGACGAGCTCAAGAAGCTGGCCGGCTACGGCTCCGACATCAACGCCGCGCGCGCGGAGGCCCGGCGCCTGCTGAAGGAAGCGGGCGCGGAGGGGTTGGCGTTCACCCTGACCAACCGCGCGGTGCCCATGCCCTACGAGCCGGTGGGCATCTGGCTCATCGACCAGTGGCGGCAGGTGGGGCTCAACGTCAAGCAGGTGAGCCTCGAGTCCGCCGCGTGGCTGTCGGCGCAGAAGACCGGGGACTTCGAGGTCTCCACCAACGCCCCGTGCAACTCCATCGTCGAGCCCGACATGGACCTGCACTGGTTCCTGACCACGTCACCGGTGAACTTCAGCCGCCACAAGGACACGGTGATGGACGATCTCTACTCGCGGCAGTCGCGCGCCACCGATCCCGAGGAGCGCCGCAAGATCCTGCGCGCCTTCGAGAAGCGCCTGTACGACGACGAGGTCCACTACATCATGACCCTCCAGTGGAACCGCATCGTGCCGCATCTGTCCAAGGTGCGGGGCTGGACGATCACGCCGAGCCACTTCCTGAACTGCCAGCTCGACGGGGTGTGGCTCAGCGAGTAGCGCGGCAAATCCCACTCTCCCTCTCCGTTCCGGGGAGAGGGCAGGGTGAGGGGTAGACGAGCTAGCGCGCCACGCCGAAGGCCGCCGCCTTCCAGCGCGGGTCGTCGGAGGCCTCCAGGCGGGCGCCCACGCGGCGGAGCACTTGGGCCGCCGCCGTCTCGGCCCAGAACCACCGCGTGACGTCGTCGCCGGTGGCACCCGGCTTCATGACCAGGCGGCCTTCGAAGTAGAGCGCCTTCCAGTCGTCCGCGCAGTAGCGGATGAAGTTCGGCAGGGGCATCTCCGCCGGGCGCTCCTCCATCTCCGCGTCCTCGCCGGCCGCGAAGGCCTGGAGGAAGCGCACCACGCCGCGGAAGCGCGTGGCGGGCACGCCCGAGAGCCCGAGGGCGGTGCGTCCACCACTGCGCGCCAGCCACTGCGCGATACTGGCGCATCTGCGCGGTCTCGAGCGCGGGGTCCTCCGGCACGCTGGCGCTCGGCGCGATCCCGGAAGCCTGGGTGGGCGCGGCCGGCTGATCGCCCGGCTCCGCGTCGTCG
>DATFUK010000194.1:0-9706 GCA_035260865.1 Candidatus Methylomirabilota bacterium
TCAGGAAGGGGCAGCGCGTGAACCTCGAGATGGATATGATCGGCAAGTACGTGCAGAGAATCCTGCAGGTCAGGGGACGCTCCGTGAGCCAGGCAGAGTTCGTCTCGATCGAAGAGGGCATCGAAGAGATCCGCGCCGGACGCATGCTCATCGTGGTGGACGACGAAGATCGCGAGAACGAAGGCGATCTGCTCATGGCCGCCGAGAAGGCGACGCCGGAGGCGGTCAACTTCATGGCCAAGTACGGCCGCGGGCTGATCTGCATGCCCATGCTGGGCGAGCGCCTCGACGAGCTGCAGATCTCGATGATGGTCTCGGACAATACCGCGCCGCTCGGCACCGCCTTCACGGTGAGCGTGGACGCCCGCCGCGGGGTGACGACGGGCACCTCCGCTTACGACCGCGCGGTGACCATTCGCACCCTGGTGGACCCGGCCACGCGGGCCGAGGACCTCACGCGGCCCGGCCACATCTTTCCCCTCCGCGCGATGCCCGGGGGAGTGCTGCGGCGCGCCGGCCATACCGAGGCCGCGGTGGACCTGGCCCGTCTCGCCGGCTTCGCGCCGGCGGGGGTGATCTGCGAGGTGCTGGACGAGGAGGGCGGCATGGCGCGGCTGCCCGAGCTCATGACGCTCGGCCGCGAGTATCACCTCAAGTCCATCACGATCAAGGCGCTGATCGAGTACCGGATCCACAAGGAGAAGCTGGTCAAGCGGGCCGCGATCACGCGCATGCCCACCGAGCACGGCGACTATCAGGTCATCGCCTACGAGACCACGGTGGACGACCGGCTGCCCCTGGCCCTGGTGCTGGGCGACGTCAAGACCGACGAGCCGGTGCTGGTCCGGGTGCACTCCGAATGCCTCACCGGCGACGTCTTCGGATCGCACCGCTGCGACTGCGGCTCCCAGCTTCACAAGGCGCTGACCATCATCCAGCACGCGGGGCGCGGCGTCCTCGTCTACATGCGGCAGGAAGGGCGGGGGATCGGCCTGCTCAACAAGCTCAAGGCCTACGAGCTCCAGGACCAGGGCAAGGACACGGTGGAGGCCAACCACGCGCTCGGCTTCCGCGCCGATCTTCGCCACTACGGCATCGGCGCGCAGATCCTGGTGGACCTGGGCGTCCGCAACCTCAAGATCCTCACCAACAACCCGAAGAAGATCGTGGGCATCGAAGGCTACGGCCTCAAGGTGGTGGAACGGCTGCCGCTCGAGGTGCCCGCGACCGACGCCAACCGGAGCTACCTCCGCACCAAGCGCGAGAAGCTCGGGCATCTCTTCTCGTCGTTTCCCGACTAGCCGATGGCCGGGATCGCTCCCAAGCGCCGAGTCGCCCCCGCTGCCCGCGGCCAGCGGTTCGCGGTGGTGGTGGCCCGCTTCAACGAATCCATCTCCAAGAAGCTGCTGGACGGCGCCCTCGCCGCGCTGGCCAGTCACGCGGTGAGCGGCGACGCGGTGGAGGTGCACTGGGTGCCGGGCTCCTTCGAGCTGCCGCAGGCCGCGCAGGCGCTCGCGCGCACCCGGCGCTTCGCGGGCGTGGTGTGCGTGGGCACCGTGATCAAGGGCGCGACCCCGCACTTCGACTACGTGTGCGGGGTGGCCGCCCAGGGCATCAGCCGCGTCGCGCTCGACACCGGGGTGCCGGTGACCTTCGGGGTGATCACCGCGCTGACCGAGGAGCAGGCGTGGGAGCGGGCGGGCGGCGTGGTGGGCAACCGCGGGGAGGAAGCGGCGCTCGCCGCCCTCGAGATGGCGGACTGGCTGCGCTCGGTCCGGGGCGGGAAGGGCCGGCGCTGATGGGCCGCCGCCGCAAGGCGCGGGAGCTCTCGCTCCAGCTCCTCTACCAGATGGACGTCCAGGGCGAAGGCCAGCCCGAGCCGCACTTCGACGACTTCTGGCTGCGGCACCCGGTGGATCCCGAGGCGCGGGAGTTCGCGGAGACGCTCGTGCGGGGGACCAAGAGCCACGAGGCCGAGATCGACGAGCTGATCGGCCGCTACGCGGAGAACTGGGAGCTCGAGCGCATGGCGGTGGTCGACCGCAACATCCTCCGCCAGGCCATCTTCGAGCTGCGGTGGGCGACCGGGGTGCCGCCCAAGGTCGCGATCAACGAGGCGCTCGAGGTCGCGAAGAAGTTCAGCACGCAGGAATCGAGCCGGTTCATCAACGGGATCCTCGACCGCATCCACAAAGAGCAGGCTCCCACCTCCTGACGGCAGGCCCCCATCCGCTACGCGGTCATCTCGGACGTTCACGCCAACCTCGAAGCCCTCACCGCGGTGCTTGCGGACGCCGCCGGAGAAGGCGCGCTCGAGGTGCTCTGCCTGGGCGATCTGGTCGGCTACGGAGCCGACCCGGTGGCGTGCGTGGAGACGGTGGGCGAGCGGGCCAGCGCGATGGTGGCGGGCAACCACGAGCACGGCGCCCTCGGGCTGCTGGATCTGCGCTGGTTCAACTCGTGGGCCCGCGCGGCCGCGGAGTGGACCGGCGAGCAGCTCGACCGCGGCCATCGCGATTTCCTGACCGGCCTGCCGCTGATCCGCACGGTGGCGGACGCCACCCTCGTGCACGCGAGCCCGCGCAGCCCGGAGGAGTGGGACTACCTCGTCTCCGAGGAGGACGGGCTGCAGGTGTTCGGCGACTTCGACACCCGGCTCTGCTTCATCGGCCACTCGCACCTGCCCGGCGTCTGGTCCGTCGGCAGCGGGGGACCGGACCACGCGGGCCGCCTCGACCGGCCGGAGGCCCATGTGCGCCTCGACGACGGGCGCCGCTACCTCGTCAACGTGGGCAGCGTCGGCCAGCCGCGCGACCGTGACCCGCGCGCGTGCTACGCGATCTGGGACCGCGAGGCCCGCGCGGTGACGATCCGGCGCGTCCCCTACGATCACGCGGCGGCCGCCGCGAAGATCCTCGCCGCGGGACTGCCGCGGGCCCTGGCCGATCGACTGGCGCATGGGAGCTGAGCCGGGCGCGAGCCGGCGCGGCGCCGCCGCGCGGGTTCTCGTCCTGGCCGCGGCGGGGGTCCTGGGCGCGCTCGCCTTTCCGAAGGCGGGCTGGTCGCCGCTGGCGTGGGGCTGGCTCGTGCCCGCACTGGTCTCGGGACTGATGCGGCCGCCCCGCGCCGCCCTGCTCGACGGCTGGCTCGCCGGCACCGTGTTCTACGTGGTGCTCCTGAGCTGGCTCGATCACACCTTCCTCCACTACAGCGCGATTCCCTGGCCGCTGACCTGGCTGCCCATCGCGGCGCTCGCCGCGTACTGCGGCCTCTACCTGGGAGCGCTCACGGGCGCGGTGGCGTGGCTGCGCGGCCGGATCGGACCCGGCCCGACCCTGGCGCTGGCCCCCGCGTTCTGGGTGGTGGGCGAGTGGCTGCGCGGCTGGCTCATGGGCGGCTTCCCCTGGGGCCTGCTCGGCTACTCGCAGGCGGCGCAGCTCCCGGTGATCCAGATCGCCGAGCTGGGCGGCGTCTACGCGGTCTCCTTCCTGATCGTCGCGGTGAACGCGGCCCTCGCCGGCCTGCTCGCGCTCGGCCCGCGGCGCGCGTGGCCGGGCGCCGCGGCGGCGCTGGTCCTGCTCGTCGCCGCGCTCGCGTTCGGCGTCCACGCCATCGGGCGGGCGAGCGCGGGGAGCGCCGCCTCGGTGGAGGTCGCGGTGATCCAGCCCTCGATCGAGCAGACGATCAAGTGGGATCCGGCGCGCCACGCCCAGACCATGGACATCTACGAGCAGCTCACCCGCGAGGCCGCACGCACCCGGCCCGCGGTGGTGCTCTGGCCGGAGACCGCGACGACGATCTTCCTGCGCGGGGACCCGGCGCTGCTCGAGCGCCTGCGCCGCCTGTCCGAGGAGGTCGGCACCCCGATCCTGGTGGGCTCGATCGACCGCCGGGAACAGCCCCGGGAGCAGTTCCTGAACAGCGCATTTCTGCTGACCGGACAAGGGATTACGGGCAAGTATGATAAGATTCACCTGGTTCCGTTCGGAGAGTACGTCCCGCTCGTGAGTCTGCTCGGCTTCGTCAAGAGCTGGGCGGAGTTCATCTCGGAATTCGGCACCGGCGAGATCGAGACCGTCTTCCCGCTGCCGGGCGCGCCGTTCGGAACCGTGATCTGCTACGAGGTCATCTTCCCCGAGCTGTTCCGGGGATTCGTGGTCCGCGGAGCGGCGTTCATGGCCAATATCACCAACGACGCGTGGTTCGGCGAGACGAGCGGCCCCTGGCAGCACCTGGGGATGCTACCGCTCCGCGCGGTGGAGCATCGCGTGGCCATCGCGCGCGCCGCCAACACCGGCGTCTCGGCCTTCGTGGAGCCGACCGGGCGGATCGGCCCGACGCTGCCGCTCCTCGAGCGCGGCGTCCTGCACCGCCGCATCCCGCTCCGCGCCCGCGCCACGCTCTATACGCGACTCGGCGACTGGCTCGTCTACGCCAGCGCGGGTCTGGGAGCGGCCGGCGTCGCCCTCGCCCTCTTCCGGAGGTCACCCGCGTCATGCTAGGCGAGCTCAAGCGTGACGTGGCCGAGCTCGACAAGCGGCTCGACGATCTCCGAGGGCATCTTTGACCTCCCCGCCAAGGAGACCCGGCTCGGCCTGATCGACGCCGAGATGTCCTCGCCCAGCTTCTGGGACGACACTCGCAAGGCGCAGGCCCTCGTGCAGGAGCGCGCCGAGCTGGCCCGCACCGTCACCACCTTCAAGGAGTTGGCCGGCCGCGCGGAGGAGACGCGCCTGCTCTGGGAGATGGCCACCGAGGCCGGCGACGAGAGCGTGACCGCGGAGATCCAGGAGAGTCTCAAGCAGCTCGGGGAAGAGCTCGAAGCCTTCGAGCTGAAGATCATCCTCTCGCGCCCCCAGGACAAGAAGAACGCCATCCTGTCCATCCACCCGGGAGCGGGCGGGACCGAGTCGCAGGACTGGGCCCAGATGCTCATGCGCATGTACCTGCGCTGGGCGGAGCGCGCCGGCTTCAAGGCGGAGGTGGTGGACCTGCTCGCGGGCGAGGAAGCGGGTATCAAGTCGGCCACCATCGAGATGAGCGGGGAGTACTCCTACGGGCATCTCAAGGGCGAGGCCGGCGTGCACCGGCTGATCCGCATCTCGCCGTTCGACGCCTCCCGGCGCCGGCACACCTCCTTCGCCTCGGTCGCGGTCATCCCGGAGGTCGAGGACGTCGAGGTGGTCGTGCGGGACGAAGATCTCCGGGTGGACGTCTATCGCTCCTCGGGACCCGGGGGGCAGGGCGTGAACACCGCGGACTCCGCGGTGCGCATCACCCACCTGCCGAGCGGCCTCGTGGTGGCCTGCCAGAACGAGCGCTCGCAGCTCAGGAACCGCGACACCGCCATGCGCATCCTCAAGTCGCGCCTGTTCCAGATCTACGAGCAGAAGCAGAAGCAGGAGCTGGCCGATCTGACCGGCGAGAAGAAGGACATCGCCTTCGGCAGCCAGATCCGGACGTATACCTTCGCGCCCTACCAGATCATCAAGGACCACCGGACCGGGATCGAGGTGGGCAACGTGGAGGCGGTGATGGACGGTGGGCTCGATCCCTTCATCCGCGCCTACCTCACGATGGCCCGGCCGACGCCCCCCGCGTGAACGCGCGCTCATGACCACGCCGCCCGGTCTGCCGCCCGACCTCAACGAGCAGATGCGCCGCCGCCGGGAGAAGCTCGAGACCTGGCGGGCCCGCGGCGTCAATCCGTTCGGGGCGCGCTTCCCGCTGACCCACTGGGCGGGCACCGTGCAGGCGCGCTTCAAGGACGCGGACGAGGCCGCCCTCCAGAGCGCGGGCGCGGTCGCCCTGGCCGGCCGGGTGATGGCGATGCGCCACCACGGCAAGACCTGCTTCGCGGTGCTGCGCGACCAGTCGGGCCAGATCCAGCTCTACGCCCGCGCCGACGTGCTCGGCGACGCATACCCCGCGTTCGTGGATCTCGACGTCGGCGACCTGATCGGGGTCACCGGCGAGCTCTTCCGCACCCGCACCGGCGAGCTCACGGTGGCGGTGAAGCAGTTCGAGTTCCTGACCAAGGCCCTCCGCCCGCTCCCCGAGAAGTGGCACGGCCTCAAGGACGTGGAGACGCGCTACCGCCGGCGCTACGTGGACCTGATCGTCAATCCCCAGGTCCGCGAGGCCTTCGTGATGAAGAGCCGCCTCATCGCGGCGATGCGCGCCTTCTTCGACGCGCGCGGCTTCCTCGAGGTGGAGACCCCGATGATGCAGCCGATCCCGGGGGGCGCCGCGGCCAGGCCGTTCGTCACCCATCACAACGCCCTCGACATGCCGCTCTACCTGCGCATCGCGCCCGAGCTCTACCTCAAGCGCCTGGTGGTGGGCGGCCTCGAGCGCGTCTACGAGATCAACCGCAACTTCCGCAACGAGGGGATGTCCACCCAGCACAATCCCGAGTTCACGATGCTGGAGTTCTACCAGGCCTACGCCGACTACCAGGACCTCATGCAGCTCACCGAGGAGCTCTTCGGCCACCTCGGGCAGACCCTGCTGGGACGGGACGAGCTCACCTATCAGGGCGAGACGATCCGCCTGGCCCCGCGGTGGCGCCGGCTGGCGTTCTTCGAGGGGCTCGCCGAGGCGCTCGGCAGCCCGGTCACCCCCGAGACCGACGCGCGCGCGCTCGGCGAGGCGGCCACGCGCCGGGGCGGGTTCGCGGCCGATCGCAAGACGCAGGCGGTCCTGCGCGGCGAGCACGGCCCGGTCGCGCTGTGGAAGGAGGTCTTCGACACGCTCGTCGAGCCCACCCTGGTGCAGCCCACCTTCGTGGTCGACTTCCCGATCGAGCTGTCGCCGCTCTCCAAGCAGAAGGAGGGGCAGCCGCGCCTGGTGGACCGGTTCGAGCTCTACGTCTGCCGGCGCGAGATCGCCAACGCCTACTCCGAGCTCAACGACCCGATCGACCAGCGCCGCCGCTTCGAGGAGCAGGCCAAGGAGCGCGAGCGTGGCGACGAGGAAGCGCACTGGATGGACGAGGACTTCGTGCGCGCGCTGGAGTACGGGCTGCCCCCCACCGCGGGGGAGGGGATCGGCATCGACCGGCTCGCGATGCTGTTCACCGACACCGCGTCGATCCGCGACGTGATCCTCTTCCCGCACCTCCGGCCCGAGCGGAGCGGCGCGGAGGACGGCGACGCGGACGAGGAGGCGGGCGCTTGATGCTGCGGCGCATGCCCTTCGAGGTGTTCCTCGGGCTCCGCTACCTCCGCGCGCGCGGCCACCGGACCAACCTCTCGCTCTTCGTCTGGATCGGCATCGGCGGCGTCTTCCTGGGCGTGAGCGCGCTGATCGTGGTGCTCGCGGTGATGACCGGCTTCCAGGACGGCATCCGGGACAAGATCATCTCGGCCAACCCCCACGTGCTGATCATGGAAGCGGGCGGGCGCGGAGTCGCCGACGGCGCCGCCCTCTCGGATCGGGTGGCCCCGGTCCCCGGCGTCGTCTCCGCCACGCCGTTCGTCCTGCAGCAGGCGCTCTTCACCTCGCCGAACGGAGGGGCCACCGGCGGGCTCCTGCGCGGGGTGGATCTCGCCACGCCGGCGGTGCGCAACGCGATCGGCTCGCAGGTGCGCTTCGGCAGCATCGAGCCGGTGCTGAAGGGATCGGAGCCCGCCCTCCTCCTGGGCCGAGAGCTGGCCCGGAGCCTCGGGGTGGCGCCAGGGGACCACGTCACGGTGATCTCCCCGCAGGGGGCCATGACCGCGGTGGGCCTCGTGCCCAAGATGCGGCGCTTCCTGGTGGCCGGCTGGGTCGAGGTCGGCATGTACGAGTACGACGCCTCCCTGGCCTACACCTCGCTGGCCGCCGCCCAGGAGTTCGCGGGTCTGGGCGACCGCGTGACGGGCGTGGAGGTGAAGCTCGCCAATCCGTTCGACGCCAAGGACGTGGGCCGGAGCATCGCGGGCCAGCTCAAGGGCGCGTACTGGATCCGCGACTGGATGGACATGAACCGCAACCTGTTCGCGGCGCTCCAGCTCGAGAAGCTGGCGCTCTTCGTCATCGTCACCATCATCGTGCTGGTGGCGGCCTTCGCCATCATCGGCCACCTGGTCCTGCTCGTGGCCGAGAAGCGGAAGGAGATCGGGATCCTCAAGGCGATGGGCGCGGGGGCGGGGAGCATCGGGACCGTGTTCCTGGTGGCCGGGATGCTGATCGGGGTCGGGGGCACCGTGGCGGGCAGCGCCTTCGGGCTGCTCCTCATCTGGGTGCAGAACACCTACAAGATCATCCGGCTCGCCGGGGACGTGTACCAGATCAGCTACCTGCCGATGAAGCTGACCGGCTCCGACTTCGCGATGATCGTCGGCTCCACCCTCGTCATCTCATTCCTCGCCACCCTGTCGCCGGCCCGGCGGGCCGCGCGCATGGATCCGGTCGAAGTCCTCCGCTATGAGTGAGCCGCTGGTCGTCGCGGAGGAGCTGGAGCGCGAGTACCGCATGGGGCCGGAGCCGGTGCGGGTCCTCCGCGGGGTGAGCCTGACCGTGAACGCGGGCGAGAGCATCGCCATCATCGGCGCGTCCGGGGTCGGCAAGTCCACGCTGCTCCACCTGCTGGGCACGCTCGATCGGCCGACCGGCGGGCGCGTGATCTTCGACGGCGAGGACGTGTCGGCCCGGACGGACGCGGCCCTGGCGCGGCTGCGCCGCACCGAGGTGGGCTTCATCTTCCAGTTCTACAACCTGCTCGGCGAGATGACCGCGCTCGAGAACGCCATGCTGCCGGCCCTGCTGCAGCGGGCCAGCGTGCCCGAGGCCCGCGAGCGGGCGGCGGCGGCGCTGCAGGAGGTCGGGCTCGGCGACCGGGAGGGGCACCGGCCCGGGGAGCTGTCCGGAGGCGAGCAGCAGCGTGTCGCGATCGCCCGCGCGCTCGTCGGCCGGCCACGGCTGATCCTCGCCGACGAGCCCACCGGGAACCTGGATCCGAAGACGAGCGAGGTCATCTGGGATCTTTTCCTGCGGCTACAGGCCGAGCGCCACCTGGCGTTCGTGATTGCCACGCACAATCACGAGCTCGCGCGGAAGGCGGACCGAGGGTACCGGCTGGTGGAAGGCCGAGCGGTGCTCTGGCCGTGAGTCCACGAGTTTCAAGGGGTTACGGGGGTGTGACGGACGGTGTCACAAGAAAGGGCTAGGCCGACGGCGCCGGAAGGCATATACTCATCGCAGGTTTAGGAAGCATCGGGGCATAGTCGGGGCCCCCGGCGAGCCATAACCCGAAGTCAGAAAGGCGCGAGGTCACCCACAGTGTTCGAGCGATTCACGGAGCGGGCGCGTCGGGTCATCATCTTGGCCAGGGAAGAGGCAGGGCGGTTCCGTCACGATTTCGTTGGGACCGAGCACATCCTTCTCGGCCTCATCCGTGACGGCGAAGGCATTGCGACGGCGGTCCTGCAGCGTCTCGGGCTGCGGCTCGAGACGGTGAAGGCGGAAGTCGAGCGCGCGCTGGCCGGCTTCCCCAAGACGCTCACGTTCGGTGAAGTGCCCTTCACCCCGCAGGCCAAGCGCGTCCTCGAGCTCTCCATCGAGGAGGCCCGCCAGCTCGGTCACAACTACATCGGGACGGAGCACCTGCTCCTCGGCCTGATGAAGGAAGGCCAGTCGATCGCGGCCAAGATCCTCGAATCCCTCGGCGCCCGGCTCGACGAGGTCCGCCAGGAGACGCTGGCCCTGCTCGGCGACCAGTACT
>DATFUK010000195.1:0-3287 GCA_035260865.1 Candidatus Methylomirabilota bacterium
GGCACCGCCTGGTCATTGGCCGGAAGCCGGAGACCCGCTGAGCGCCGCCGCTCAGGCCCGCGAGCGGACGTGGCGGGGATCGAGGGCGTCGCGGAGCCCGTCCCCGAGGAAGTTGAAGCTCGTCACCGCCAGCGTGATCATCACCCCGGGGAAGATCGCCACCCATGGAGCCGTCGCGAAGTAGCTCTGGGCGTTGTTGAGCATGTTGCCCCAGCTCGCCAGGGGCGGCTGGATGCCATAGCCCAGGAAGCTGATGTAGGACTCGAGCAGGATGGCGCGGGCCACCGAGAGGGTGGCGGCCACCGCGATGATCCCCACCGTGTTGGGCAGAAGGTGCCGCGCCATGATCCGCGCCCCGGAGGCTCCGAGCCCCCGTGCGCCGGTCACGAACTCCTGCTCGCGGAGCGTGAGGATCTGGCCCCGCACCATGCGCGTCACGTCCATCCACGACGTGACCGCGATGATGACGGTCATGGAGGCCAGCGAGGGCCGGACGAATGCAGCCAGCGCCAGCAGCATGAAGATCGGGGGGAACGACAACATCGCGTCGGTGAGCCGGAGCAGCACCGTGTCCACCGCGCCGCGGACGTACCCGGCCAGGGTCCCCAGGACGGCGCCCACGATGACGGTCACCGCCATGGCGGCAAACCCCACCGTCAGCGAGATGCGCCCGGCGTGAAGCAGGCGCGAGAGCACGTCGCGCCCGAGCTCGTCGGCGCCCAGGAGATGACCCTTGGCGAGAGGCGGCGCGAACTTGTGGGACATATCGATCCGCAGTGGATCGCGTATCGCGATCGCACCGGCGAAGATCGAGGCGAGCCCGAGGAGAGCGATCACCACCGCGCTGATCACCGCGGGCCGGTGGCGCACGAAGCGCGCCCAGAAGATGCCGGCGAGCGCCTCCGGCGCCCCGACCGTTCCCGGAGCCGCGACGACGATGGCCGCGCTCATGAGTGGCGTACCCGCGGGTCGATGGCCGCGTAGACGAGGTCGGCCACCAGGTTCCCCAGGATGACCAGCGTCGCCGTGAACACCAGGATCCCCATGAGCACCGGGTAATCGCGGTAACCGATGGAGTCGACGAAGAGCCGGCCCATACCCGGCCAGGTGAAGATGGTTTCGGTCACCAGCGCGCCGCTGAACACCAGCGGGAGCTGGAGGCCGGCCAGCGTCACCAGCGGGATGAGCGCATTCCGCAGCGCGTGCCTGAGGATGACCCAGCCCTGCGTCACCCCCTTGGCTCGCGCGGTCCGGATGTAGTCCTCGCCGATCACGTCCAGCATGGCGGCCCGCGTGTAGCGGCTCCACGTCGCCACCATGACCACGCCGAGGGTGCCCGCCGGGAGGATCAAGTGACGCAGCCGGTCGGCGAGGGCGAACGGCGCACCCACCGTCCCGATATTGCCAGGCGGGAGAGTGTGGAGCAGCTCCGAGAAGACGTAGATGGCCATGAGGCCCAGCCAGAAGGTTGGAATCGACAGCGCCACCATGGCCCCGAGGGTGGCCAAGTGGTCGAAGAGCGAGTACTGGCGGACCGCGCTCACGATCCCGCTGGCCAGGCCCAGGAGCAGGGCCACCGAGAAGGCGCTCAGCATGAGGACGACGGTGGCCGGGACCCGGTCCGCGATCACCTCGAGGACGACCCGCCCGTCGCGGTAGGAGCGGCCCCAGTTGCCGCTCAGCAAGCCCTTGGCCCAGGAGAGGTACCGGACGTGGATCGGCCGGTCGAGCCCGAGCTCGTGGGTGATCCGGTCGAGATCCTCCGCGCTCATGGTGGGGCTGAGCGCGTAGATGGCCGCCGGCCCGCCCGGCGCCAGGTGGAGGAGCGAGAACCCGGCGAGCGACACCAGGCCGAGCACCACCACCGCCTGGATCACCCGCCGGGCGAAGTACTGCTTCAGGCCTTCCACCCCCACTCGTGCATGTTCCAGCTATTCGTCAGCGTGTTGCTGTTGGGCACGTAGTTGACGATGCCCTGCTTCACGCCCTCGATGCGCACGTAGCTGAAGATGGGCAGGTACGCGAGGTCGGTGCGGATCACCTCCTGGAGCTTGAGGTAGATCGCACGGCGCTTGGCGCGGTCGATCTCCCGCACGCCGTCCTCGAGGAGCTTGTCGACGGTGGGATTCTCGTACTGGCTCACGTTCCGGCCCGATCCCGTCTTGGCCGCGATGTACTTGCTGTGGATCCGGTTCAGGCAGTCGGGATCGTCGCCCACCGAGGCCTGGATCCCGACCAGCAGCGTCTCGAACTTGGACTTCACGTAGTACTCACCCCAGATCACCGCCGCCGGCATGTTGGTGATCTGCATGTCCACCCCGACGGCCCGCCAGTTCTGCTGGACGAGCGCCTGCGTCTGCTCGCGGAGCTTGTTGCCCGCGGTGGTGGCGTTGGTGAAGGACAGGCGCACGCCGCCCTTGGCCCGCACGCCGTCACTACCCGCCTTCCACCCGGCTTCCTCCAGGATCTGCTTGGCCTTGTCGGGGTTGTACTCGTGCTTGGGCAGCTCGCCGTTGTAGGCCCACGACGTGGGCGGCAGGTAGCCCTCCACCGCCTTGGGCAGCCCGTAGTAGACCTGGTCGATGATGGCCTTCTTGTCCATCGCGTAGTAGAGCGCCTGCCGGACCGCCCGCTCCTTGAACCTCGGGTCGCCGTGATTGAAGTAGATGTATTCCACCGAGGGCGAGTAGTGCAGGTGAATGGTCGTGCCGGGGAGGCTCTTGGCCTCGCTGTAGAACTCCGCGGAGATGCCCTGCATGCCGGTCACGTCCACCGCGCCGCCCTTGAACTGCGTGTACAGGACGGTGAGGTCCGGGATGTACTTGAAGATCACGCGCTCGAGGGCGGGCGCTCCCAGGTGGTACGCGGGATTGGCGACCAGGAGCAGATGGTCGCCGGCCACCCGGCTACCGAGCCGGAACGGCCCCGTGCCCACCGGACTCTTGGTGTTGAACTCGGCGGTGTTGGGATCGGCGACGCCCTCCAGGATGTGGGCGGGCACGATGTAGGTGTCGCCCCACGCGGTCATGAAGGGGGCGAAGGGCTCCTTGAGCCGGATCCGCACGGTGGACTCGTCGGGCGTCTCCACGCTCGCCACCTGATCGTGTCCTACCTTGCTGTAGGCCCCGAACTTGGGATTCATGATCAGCTCGTGCGTGAACTTCACGTCCTTCGAGGTGAACGGCCTACCGTCGTGCCACTTGACGCCCTTCCGGAGCTTCACCAGGTACTCGAGGCCGTTCTTCTGGATGCCGCCGTTCTTCGCGGTCGGCATCTCCGCCGCCAGA
>DATFUK010000196.1:0-5748 GCA_035260865.1 Candidatus Methylomirabilota bacterium
GGGTTCGTGGCCCACATTCACGGCCTGGCCTATCGTCACGTGAGCGGGATGGACGTGGAGCTGGCCTGCGTGACCGCGGCGCGGCCCGAGCGGGCCCAGGCCTACGCGCGGGAGTTCGGGGTGGCGCGCGTGGTCGCCGACGTCCGCGCGGTGCTCGCCGACCCCGAGGTGGACCTGGTGGACCTCTGCGTGCCGGCCCACCTCCACGCGGCGATGGCGATCGAGGCCGCGCGCGCGGGCAAGCACGTGATCGTGGAGAAGCCGCTCACCGGCTTCTTCGGCCCGCCGGCCACCCCGCGGGAGGACATGCTGGCCCGCGCGCTGGCGAGCGCCGACGAGGTGCTGGCCGCGTGCGCGGCCGCCCGCGTCCGTCTCTGCTACGCGGAGAACTGGGTCTACGCCCCGCCGATCCAGAAGGCGCGCCGGCTCCTCACCGCCTCGGGCGGGCCCATCTTGAGATTGGTCGGCGAGGAGAGCCACTCGGGCACCCACGCGCCGATCAACAAGCGCTGGGTCACCGGGGGCGGCGGCTCGCTGATCGGCAAGGCGTGCCACCCGCTGGGCGCCGCGCTCTACCTGAAGGCCGACGAGGGCCGGCGGCTGCGCGGCGTCCCGACCCGGCCGATCTGGGTGATGGCGGAGACCGCGCAGCTCGCCGACACCGCCGCGTTCCGCGCGGCCGCCCCGCGCTACCTCAACATCGTCGAGGGCGCCGACGTGGAGGACTGGGGCACCATGCTGATCACCTTCGACGACGGCACGGTGGCCGCGATCTCGGCCGCCGACACGGTGCTGGGCGGCATCCGCAACTCGATGCAGATCTACGGCGCCAAGGCAGTGGTGCTCTGCAACATCAATCCTAACGACGTGGTGCAGGCCTACGCGCCGGAGGCGTCCGTGTTCGGCGACGAGTACATCGTGGAGAAGATCGAGACCAAGGCCGGCTGGACCGCGCCCCAGCCCGACGAGGAGTGGACCACCGGCTACCCGCAGGAGATCCAGGACTTCGTGGAGTGCGCCGCCACCGGCCGCGAGCCCCTCTCCGGCGGCCCGCTCGCCCGCGACGTCACCGCGGTCATCTACGGCGCCTACCTCTCCGCGAACCAAGGCCGCCGCGTCGACCTCCGCCCCTATCTCGGGGTCAGGTCTTGAAATACGACATTTTTCCGCCATCCACCCGATCGCCGCGCGCGGCGGAAATGTCGTATTTCAAGACCTGACCCCAACCGGTCAGCGCGTGAGGCCGATCTCGGTGAGGTAGCGACGCACGCCTGGGTGCAGCAGGTCGGGCCGCGCGACCGCGGCCACGGTGTTGGCGGCGGTGGTCTCGCGCGCCTGCGCGAGCCGGGCGCCGAGCGCGGCCTCCCCGCGGTGGAGCGCGCGCGCCAGGCGGTACGCGATCTCGTCGGGCAGCGAGGGGCGCGCCATGATGAAGCTCCACGAGCCCACCGAGACCAGGTCGGCGGTCTGCCCCGGGTAGGAGCCGGCGGGTACCTGCATGAGCTTGAGGAACGCGTGCTTGGCCTGGATCCGGCGAATGCCGTCCAGATCAGGCACGAGGAAGCGCGCGCCCGTGGGACCCCCGGCCACCGCGGTGAAGCCGGGCCAGCCGAGCCCGCCGCCCCACAGCGCGGCCACCGTGCCGTCCATCACCATCCGGGGGCCGTCGCCGGCCGCGTCGAGGAAGACGGCCTGGAAGTCGCGATCCCGCTCGTAGCCCAGCCCGTCGAGCACGTAGCGCGCGAGGACGATCAGGCCCGAGCCGCGCGCCCCGAAGGCGACCGGCCGGCCCTTGAGATCCGCGATGGCGCGGTAGGGCGAATCGGCGCGCACCACGAACATTCCCGGCGTCGAGAACATCGCGGCGAGCACCCGCAGGTCGGCGGGCGCGCGCCCGATGCCCGCGAGCGCCTCGTACGCCACCTCGCCCTGCACGAGCGCGATGTCGAGGCCGCCCGCCTCCAGCAGCGGCACGTTCTCGGCGCTGCCCTTCGTGTTGCGGGGCTGCACGTCGAGGGTGGGATCCACCTCGTTGAGGACGGCGGCCACCGCCTCCCCGTAGACCGGGAATCCGCCGCCCGGCGTGGCGGTGCCGAGGATCACCGGGGTCTTGTCGCTCACCGCGCGTACCCTACCACTTGACGGCCCGGTGCACGAGACCTACCATTTCGTCACGTCCATCCATCGGTCCGGTGGACTCCGTATCCGGCTCGAGCTGGTCAGGAGGAGGGAGCCATGGTCAATCGTCGGGTCACCGGCACGCGATCCCGCGTCATCCACCTCATCAACCCGAAGACCGATTCGCTGACCACCCGGCCGCTCTACCTGAACCGGGCCCTCTACTCGCCCCTCGCGGGCCTGCTCGCGGTCGCGGCCGGCATCCCGCGCGACCGCTACGAGGTCGTGCTGACCGACGAGAACATCGAGTCGATCGACTTCGACCTGAAGGCGGACCTGGTCGGTCTGTCCGCGATGACGAGCTACGTGAACCGCGGCTACGAGATCGCCGACGCCTTCCGGGCGCGCGGGGTGCCGGTGGTGATGGGCGGCGTGCACCCGAGCTTCATGCCCCAGGAGGCGCTCAAGCATTGCGACGCGGTCGTGATCGGGGAGGCGGAGCTCGTGCTCGACAAGCTCCTGGACGATCTCGAGCAGGGCGCGATGCGCGGCACCTACCGGGCGGACCGGCTGCACCCGATGGAAGGCCTCTCGATGCCGCGCTACGACCTGCTCAAGAAGAACCGCTACGTGAACCGCACCTTCGTGCAGACCTCGCGGGGCTGCCACCAGGGTTGCACGTTCTGCGCCGAGCCGCTCATGAACGGGCTGAAGTTCCGTTACCGGCCGGTCGACGAGGTAATCCAGGAGATCGACAACTGCGGCTCGCGTATGATCTCGATCAACGACGCCGACTTCTTCGGCACCCCGGACCGTCCGAAGGAGGTCATGCGCGCGCTCCGCGGCCGCGGGATCACCTGGCAGGCGGGCGTGACCTCGAAGCTCGCGCAGGACGATCGGATGCTCGAGCTCGCGGCCGCGAGCGGCTGCACGCTGTTGAGCATCGGCTTCGAGTCGATCTCGCGCGCCACCCTCACGAGCGTGCACAAGCACGTGAACCGGCCCGAGACCTTCGCCGCGCTCGTGGAGAAGGTGCACTCGTACGGCATCATGGTGTTCGGCCTGTTCATGTTCGGCTTCGACGGCGACGAGCCTTCCGTGTTCGGCGAGACCGCGCGGTTCAACATCGAGGCCGACTACGACGCCTGCGCGTACTCCGTCCTCACCCCCTATCCGGGCACGCTCACCTGGTACGAGCTGAAGAAGGCCAACCGCATCGTCTCGTTCGACTGGGAGAAGTACGACCAGGCCAACGTGGTCTACCGGCCCGCGCGCATGTCCGGCGACGAGCTGCGGCTCGGGCAGAACACCGCGTACGAGACGTTCTACGCGCTCTCGTCCATGGCCCGCCGCTTCCCGGTCCGCGGCGGCCGGCGCCGGCTGCAGTGGTCCATCTACAACCTCTTCATGAAGAAGGGAGCCGCGACCGACCGCAAGGACGCGGTCGCGGCGCCGACCGCGGCGCCGGACGTGGTGCCGATGCCCCCCATCCTTCCGCTCAAGCGGGAATGGCGCGAGGCGGTGCTGGAAGGGACCGGAGGCGCGCGCCCGGATCACCGATGAGGCGGCATCACGTGTCTGGGCGGACTGGCCGCTCCCGGGCTGGCCTCCGTCTCGTGATGCTGCTGACCGCGGGGATGCTGTCGGGCTGCGCGATCCCTCCCTCCGGGACGTCGCCGCCGGAGGCGCTCAGGGCGGATCGGGTGGTGACGCTTCGGTCTGGAGCCACCCTCAAGGTCCCCGTCGATTGGACGGTGACCGCGGCGCCGGACGGCGTCGTGCTCGCGGATCCTGAGAAGGGGCTGCGGATCGACCTCGTCGAGGTCGACGCGACCGGGGGAATGAGCGACGCGATCTCCACGGCCTGGTCGCGCCGGCATCCCGGATTCGGCCGACCCGAGCTCGCCGCATCTGATTCGCCCGGGCGCGAGGGCTGGGACCTGTTTCGCTGGTCCCGATACCAGATCTCTCCGGAGGAGGCGCGCCGGGTGTCGGCGTTCGGCGCGAGAAAGGGCCCGCTCGGGGTGGTCGTCCTCGTCGACGGCCCCCTCGCGGCCGCGCAGCGGCGATCCTCGCAGGTCGCGATCGTGCACGACAGCCTGCGTCCGGCCGGCTACGTGCGCGAGAGCTACCGAGGCCGGATGCCGCGGCCGTTCGATCCGTCGCGCGTCGCGGAGTTGAAGGCATTCATCTCGCGCATGCGCGACGCCGCCGACGTGCCCGGGGTCTCCGTCGTGCTGTTCGACGCCCGCGCGACGCTCATCGAGGAAGGCTTCGGAGTTCTCGAGCGGGGCCGGCCCGAGCCGGTGACCGCCGACAGCCTGTATATCGTCGCGTCGAACACCAAGCCGCTGACCACGCTCCTGCTGGCCCGGCTCGTCGACGAGGGCCGCTTCGGCTGGGAGACGCCGGTGACGCGGATCGATCCCCGATTCCGGCTCGGGGACCCGGACGTCACCCGGCGGGTTCTCGTGAAGCACCTCCTCTGCGCGTGCACCGGCCTGCCCCGACAGGACTTCGAGTGGCTTTTCACCTTTGAACGCTCGTCCCCGCAGGCGCAGCTCGACGTGCTGGCGACCATGAAGCCCACCACCGAGTTCGGGGAGCTTTTCCAGTACAGCAATCCGCTGGCCTCCGCGGCCGGTTACATCGGCGCGCGTCTGGTGAAACCCGAGGAGGAGCTGGGGCGGGCCTACGACGAGGCCATGCGGGAGAAGGTCTTCCGCCCGCTCGGGATGGGCCGCACCACCTTTTCCTTCCCGGAGGCGCTCGGCACCGAGCACGCCTCGCCACACTCCTGGGACATGTCGCAGCACAATGTGCCCATGGCGATGGCGCTGAACCATTCCATCATCCCGGTCCGGCCGGCGGGCGGGGCCTGGTCGAGTGCGCGGGACTACGCGCGTTACGTCCGCCTCGAGCTCGCCGGGGGCCGACTCCCGGACGGCTCGACGTTCGTCACCGAGAAGAACCTGCTCGCGCGCCGCGTCCCCCAGGTGCGGGTGGGCGAGGACGCCTGGTACGGCATGGGGCTCTGGATCGAGGACATCAAGGACATCCGGGTCATCAGCCACGGCGGCTCGATGTTCGGGTACAAGAGCAACTTCTTCTTCGTGCCGGAGGCGGGCATCGGCGGCGTGATCCTGACGAACGCGGATGTCGGATGGAGGGTGGCGCGGGCGGTGATGCGCCGGACGCTCGAGGTGGTCTACGACGGCAAGCCGGAGGCGGAGGAGGATATGCGGGCGGGGATCCGGGAGACCCAGGTGTACCTGCGAGGCGAGCAGCGGGACTGGAAGGTGCCTCCCGAGCCCTCCCAGGTGCGGCGACTCGCGGGCTCCTACCGGAACGCGGCACTGGGGGAGATCGGCGTTCGTGCCGGCCGGGACGAGGTCGTGTTCCAGTTCGGAGGCTGGAAGAGTCACATGGCCACGAGGCTGAACCCGGATGGCACAACGTCGTTCATCACGATCGACCCCGGTGTCCGCGGCTTCGAGTTCAACGCGCTCGGCGCGACCGACATCTACACCCGACTGAGGCTCCGGGATCCGCAGCACACCTATGACTTCGAGGCGGCGTCACCGAGATAGGCCGAGCCGTGGTGCCCGCCGCTCCTGAGCGGGGATCCGG
>DATFUK010000197.1:0-30760 GCA_035260865.1 Candidatus Methylomirabilota bacterium
GCGGGTCGCCCGGCGTGGGCGCAGGGGCAGCCCAAGCGCGGCGGCATCCTGCGGGTCGCCACCGTGGACAAGCCGGTGAACATGGACCCGGGCTTCGCTCAGCTCTACTCCTCGCTCCAGGTTTACCAGAACGTCTACAACAAGCTCCTCTACGTGGACGACAGCGGCCAGTTCGTCCCCGGGCTCGCGAAGTCGTGGAAGCAGGACGGCGAGAAGGCCTGGGTGTTCGACCTGGTGGACAACGCGACCTTCCACAACGGCGAGCCGTTCACCGCCAAGGACGTGGCTTTCACCTTCAACCGGCTGCTGGACGCCAAGAACAAGCTGCCGATGCGCGTGTTCTTCTCGCCGGTGGAGAGCGTGGAGGCGGTGGGGACGCACCAGGTGCGCTTCACCCTGAGCCGGCCGTTCGGCCCGCTCTTCGCGATGCTGTCGCAGGCCACCGAGATCGTCAACGAGAAGGCGCTCGCCGACAAGGATCCGAAGCTGTTTCCGATCGGCACCGGCCCGTACCGATTCGTGGAGTGGGTGAAGGACGACCACATCACGCTCGAGCGCTGGGACAAGTACTTCCGGCCCGGCCGCCCGTATCTCGACCGCATCATCTTCCACGCGCCCGCCGACGACACGGTGCGCCTCACCGGGCTGCAGACCGGGCGCTTCAACTGGATCCAGACCGTGCCGCCCCAGCGCATCGCCGAGCTCGAGCGGCTGCCGCGAGAGATGAAGTCCTCGCCCGGAAAGCCCTACTTCCCGTTCTACCTGATGCTGAACGCGAGCCGGCCGCCGCTCAACGACAAGCGGCTGCGGCAGGCCATCGCCTGGACGATCGACCGCTCCGAGATCGTCAAGCTCGTTTACTTCGACACCCACGTGGTCACCGCCGAGCCGACCCCCGCGCCGAGCCCGTGGGCTACCGGGGTCAACGCCCACAAGGGCGGCCCCGATCTCGCGAAGGCCAAGCAGCTCCTCGCGGAGGCGGGCCACGGCAACGGCCTCACCCTGACCTATCTCGTGAAGTCGCAGGTGCCGGTGCTGGTCAAGACCGGCGAGATCCTCCGCGAGCAGCTCAAGAAGGTGGGGATCACGCTGGAGGTGCGGCCGCTCGAGTCCGGGCAGTACTTCGAGGAGCTGGTCGGCAAGAAGTTCGACATCGCGGGCGGCTGGTGGAGCGTCACGGTGGATCCGGACATGTTCTACTACCCGATGCAGCACTCCTCCTCGGCCTGGAACTTCTGCGGGTTCAAGTCGGAGGAGGCGGACAAGCGGCTCGACGCCTTCCGCTTCACCGCGAACGCGGCCGCGCGCAAGAAGATGTACCCGGAGCTGGTGCGCTGGTTCCAGGAGGAAGGCTCGCTGATCGTCTTCAGCAACGAGCTGCAGCGCTACTGGATGAAGCCCAACGTGCAGGGCTCGGCGCCGCTGTCCTCGCTCGAGCTGCGCTTCGAGGACACCTGGCTAAGCTGATCCGGGCCGGGATGGGCGGGCGCGCGCGCTCGAAGGCGGTGGGGGGGCCTGGGGGAGGAGCGGCGCTCGCTCCCCCCCAGTAAGAAATGATCCAGTACGGGGTGCGGCGGGTGGCGCTGGCGGTGCCGCTGCTGCTCGGCATGAGCGTGCTGATCTTCGCGCTCATGCGCCTGGTGCCGGGAGACCCCGCGGTGGCGGTGCTGGGCTACAAGGCCACTCCCGAGGGCATCCGCGCGCTCCGCGAGGCCTTCCACCTCGACGACCCGGTGCCGCAGCAGTACCTGCGCTGGCTCGGGGCGGCCGCGCGCGGGGACCTCGGCCACGACTTCCGCCAGAACGAGCCGATCGGTCGCATGATCCTCGACCGGCTGCCGGTGACGCTCGAGCTGACCCTGCTCGCCGCGCTGTGCACCGTGCTGATCGGGGTGCCGCTCGGGCTCCTGGCCGGCGGGCGGCGCGGCGGGACCGCGGATCGCGCCGCGCTCGCGGTGGGTCTGCTCGGGGTCTCGGTGCCCGACTTCTGGCTCGGCATCATGCTGATCCTCGGGCTCTCCCTCGGCGCGGGCCTGCTGCCGTCGGGCGGGTGGGTGCCGTTCGCGGAGAGCCCGGCCGAGAACCTGATTCACATGGCGCTGCCGGCCCTGACCCTGGCGGTCAGCCGCGCGGCGGTGCTCGGGCGGCTGACCCGCGCCGCGGTGCTCGACACCATGCACAAGAGCTTCGTGCAGTACGCGCGCGCCAAGGGTCTGGGCGAGCGCGCCATCCTCTTCCGCCACGTGCTGCCCAACGCGGCGATCCCGATCGTCACCGTGCTCGGGCTGCAGGTGGGCTACATGCTGGGCGGCGCGATCGTGGTCGAGATGATCTTCACCCTACCCGGCCTCGGGCGGATGACGCTCGACGCGGTGCTCGAGCGCAACTACCCGGTGGTGCAGAGCGCGGTGCTGGTGATCGGCGCGATGTTCATGCTGGTGAACCTGGTCACCGACGTGCTCTACGGCGCGATCGACCCGCGGGTGCGACGGCGCTGATGTGGCGCGCGCTCCGCTGGACGCTCCCGGCCGGCCACCGCGGGGTGACCGTGGCCGGCCTCGCGGTGATCGCAGCCCTGACGCTGATCGCGGCGCTCGCGCCGCACGTGGTCCCCGGGAGCCCCACCGAGATCGCCAAGGACCACGCGCTGCGCGGCCCCACCTGGGGCCAGCCCTTCGGCATGGACGACCTCGGGCGGTCCATCCTGAGCCGGGTCGCCCACGCCTACCGCGTCTCGCTCGCCGTCGCGGTGGCGTCGGTGGCGCTGGCCCTGCTCGTCGGCCTGCCGCTCGGGCTGGTCGCGGGCTACGCGGAGGGCGCGCTCGATCAGCTCATCATGCGGCCGCTGGACGTGCTCATGGCCTTTCCCGCGATCCTGCTCGCGATCGCCCTCATGAGCGTGTTCGGCACCGGGGTGGTGCTGGTGGCCGCCTCGCTCGCGGTGGTCTACACGCCGATCGTGGCGCGGGTGGTCCGCGCCGCGGTGCTCGCGGTCAAGGCGGAGATCTACGTGGACGGCGCCCGCGCGCTCGGCGCGCCGGCCCGCCGGCTGGTGCTGCGCCATATCCTGCCCAACGCGGCGACTCCGGTGCTGGTGCAGGCCTCGGTCCTGATGGCGATCGCGATCCTGGTCGAGGCCTCGCTGTCGTTCCTCGGGGTGGGGGTGCGGCCGCCGACGCCGTCGCTCGGCCTCATGCTGGCCGATGGCCGCGGCTTCATGGTGCAGGCGCCCTGGATGGTGATCTTCCCCGGCCTGGCCATCATGGCGGCGGTGCTGGGCTTCAACATGGTGGCCGACGGCCTGCGTGACTGGCTCGACCCGCAGCAGGCCGCGGGCCGCTCCTGATAGCGGGCTCGACCTCCCGGCGGTAGCATGAGGGCCATGAAGAGCCAGCGGTTCGTCATCATCGGGGCCGCGCTGGCGGGGGCGAGCGCGGCGGCGGCCCTCCGGGAAGGCGGCTTCGACGGGCAGATCACCCTGATCGGCGCCGAGCCGCTGTTGCCGTACAACCGCCCGCCGCTCTCCAAGGGCTATCTCCGCGGCCAGGACCGCTTCGAGGATCAGCTCGTCAACCCGGCCGCGTACTACGCCGAGCACGACATCACGCTGCGCTCCGGCGTCCGCGCCGACGCCATCGACCCGCGTCGGAAGATCGTCACCCTCGAGCGCGGGGACGAGGTCCCGTACGACCGGCTGCTGGTGGCCACCGGGGGACGCAACCGGCCCCTGACGACCCCCGGGGCCAACCTGCCGGGCATCTTCCAGCTCCGCACGGTGGAGGACTGCGATCGCATCCGCGCGGTGGCCAAGCCGGGCCGCCGCGCGGTCGTGATCGGCCTGGGCTTCATCGGCTCCGAGGTCACCGCGTCGCTCCGTCAGATGGGCGTCGAGGTCTCCGCGGTCGAGGGCCACCCGGTGCCGCTGGCGCGGGTGCTCGGCCCGGAGGTCGGCGCGGTGCTGGCCGGCATCCATCGCGAGAAGGGCGTCGAGCTGGTCCTGGAGGATCAGGTCGCGGCCTTCGAGGGCGAGGGCCCGGTCAAGCGAGTGCGCACCAAGAAGGGTCGCGTGCTGCCGTGCGACTTCGTGGTGGCCGGCATCGGCATCGTCCCCAACGTGGAGCTGCTCGCGGCGGCGGGAGCGGCGGTGGACAACGGGGTGCTCGTGGACGAGCATTGCCGGACCTCGCTGCCCGACGTCTACGCGGCGGGCGACGTGGCGAACCACCTGCACCCGCTGTTCGGGCGGATGCGCGTGGAGCACTGGAACAACGGCTACCAGCAGGGGCGCGCCGCGGCGCGGGCGATGCTGGACCGGCCCGAGCCCTACGACTACCTGCACTCCTTCTGGTCGGATCAGTACGAGCACACGATCGAGTACATCGGCTTCGCGGCCTCCTGGGACCGCCTCGTGTTCCGGGGCGATCCCGCGAGCCGGAAATTCCTCGGCTTTTACCTGAAGGACGGGGTCGTGCGCGCGGCGGTGGGGCTCGATCGCGGCGGCGATCCGGAGGACCCCAAGGGTGGCAGCGAGCTGGCGGTGGTCGCGAACCTCATCCGGAGCCGGGTCCCGGCCGACCCCGGGCGGCTGGCCGACGAGGCGGTGGACCTCGAGCACCTCGCCCGTCCATAAGTGGTAAACTCCTGACATCATGAGCTTCGACTACGGCAAGTACTTCGGCGAGATCAAGCTGACCCACGACCTCCTCTCGAAGAAAGAGGAGCGCACCTGGCTCCTCAAGCCGCCGCGCGACGGCGAGCGCCACGATATCGTCCTCTACCTCGGCTGCAACGTGTTGCGGACCTCGCACCTGGTCGAGACGGTGGGCGCGGTCTTCGACCGGCTCGGGCTCGACTACGTGGCCGCGGGCGGGCCGACCTACTGCTGCGGCATCCAGCACCACCGGCGCGGGCAGGAGGCCTCGGGCGAGCGCTACGCCAACCACACCGTGGAGCTGCTGCAGTCCATGGCCCCGCGCGAGGTCGTCATGTGGTGCCCCTCGTGCATCCAGTTCTACGACGAGGTGCTGAAGTCCGACCTCCCGTTCCCGAAGCGCCACACCGCCGAGTTCCTCGCCGACTGTCTCGACCGCGGGCTCTTCACGTTCACGCAGCGGGTCGAGGCCACCGTGGCGCTGCACTACCACTACGCGACCGAGGCCCGGGCGCGCGAGGGTCGGGCCGCCCGGCGGCTGCTGGAGGCGGTGCCCGGCATCAACGTCATCGAGTTCGAGCCCGACGCGCGCTGGGGGCGCACGTGCACGCCGGCGCTCCAGGAGCAGCTCGGACCGGAGGTCTGGCGGCAGATGGCGCTGGATGACATCGACCGCGCGCTCGGGGCGGGGGCCACGCACCTGGCCGGCATCTACCACGGCTGCCATCGCGACCAGTGCCGGTTCGAGCGCGAGCGGCCGATCGTGGTCGAGCACTACCTGACGCTGTTCGCGCGCGCGCTCGGCATCGAGTTCGAGGACACCTACAAGAAGTACATGCACCTGGGTGATCCGGACCGCATCCTCGAGGACGCCAGCCCGTGCATGGCGGCCAACGGGGTGGATCCCGAGAAGGCGCGCGGGCTCGTCATCAAGACCTTCTCGGCATGACCGCCGGCGCGCCCACGACCAATCCGAGGGTCCAGTTCGCCCCGGAGGACGACGTCCCGATCCGATACATGGATCGGACTCGTGACTACTACCAGGCGCTCGGCTTCGCCCCGTACCGGTGGGCCCACTTCACCGACGCGCCCTTCACGCCGCTGCCCGTCCCGCTCTCCCGCGCGCGGGTCGCGCTGATCACGACCGCGGCGCCGTTCCAGGCGGAGGCAGGTGACCAGGGGCCGCGCGCGCCGTACAACGCGGCCGCCAAATTCTACCAGGTGTATTCGGGCCCGGTGGACGGCAAGCCCGACCTGCGCATCTCGCACGTGGGCTACGACCGGGCGAACACGGTGCCGGAGGACATCGACGCCTACTTCCCACTGGCCCGACTGCGGGAGGCGGTCGCGGTCGGACGGCTCGGGAGCCTGACCTCGCGCTTCCACGGGGCGCCGACCAACCGCAGTCACCGCGTCACCATGGAGACCGACGCGCCCGAGCTGCTGCGCCGCTGCCGGGAGGACGGCGCCGACGCGGTCGTTCTCGTCCCGAGCTGACCGGTCTGCCACCAGACCGTGGGTCTGGCCGCGCGGCACCTGGAGACGAACGGGATCCCGACCGTGATCATGGGCTGCGCCAAGGACATCGTCGAGCACTGCGGCGTGCCGCGCTTCGTGTGGAGCGACTTCCCGCTCGGCAACTCGGCGGGCCGGCCCTTCGACGTGGACTCCCAGGCGCAGACCCTCGAGCTGGCCCTGCGCCTGCTCGAGACCGCGGCGGCCGCCCGGACGACGATGGCGTCACCGCTCCGCTGGGCCGGGGACGCCGCGTGGAAGCACCGGTTCCTGGACGTCGGGAAGCTCTCGCCCGAGGAGATCACGGAGCGACGCAAGGAGTTCGACGTGGTGAAGGCGGTGGCGAAGGCCAAGCGCGAGGGCGTGTGAGCAAGCCCTTCGCGGGCGTCCGCATCCTGGACTTCACCCGCTATCTGGCCGGCCCCTACGGGACCTACCAGCTCGCCCTCCTGGGCGCCGACGTCATCAAGATCGAGTCGCACGAGGGCGACGAGACCCGACTCTCCCCCGCCGATCCCAAGTGGGCGGAGCGGAAGATGGCCCCCTCGTTTCTCTCCATGAACGGCAACAAGCGGTCCATCACGCTCGACCTCCGCCGCAAGGAAGCGATCGAGATCGTCCGACGCCTGGTGGTCGGGGCGGACGTGGTCTGGGAGAATTTTCGCGGCGGCGTCATGGACCGGCTCGGGCTCGGCTACGAGGCGCTGTCGGCCATCAACCCGCGGCTCATCTACTGCGGCGTGTCCGGCTTCGGTCGCACCGGGCCCGAGAAGACCACCGCCGCCTTCGACGGCAAGCTCCAGGCGATGTCCGGCATCATGTCCATCACCGGCGAGCCGGCGTCGGGACCTACGCGGGCCGGGTTCGCGCTCTGCGACACCATCGGGGGCATCACCGCCGCGCTCGCGGTGGCGAGCGCGCTCTACCAGCGGACGCACACCGGGCGCGGGCAGCTCGTGGACGTGGCGATGCTGGACGCGGCGCTGGCCTTCATCGCGGGCCCGGTGTCCGAGTACACGGTGGCGGGCGTCGAGCAGAAGCAGATCGGCAACGGGTCGGTCAGCCGGAAGCCGACCGCGAGCCGGTTCCGCTGCGGTGGTGGATACATCGTTCTGGCGGTCCTCACCGAGAAGCAGTTCCAGGGCCTGATGAAGACGCTGGGCCGGCCCGACGCGCTCGCCGACCCGCGATTCAAGGACTGGCCGGCGCGCACCGCCAACGAGCCGGCCCTGCGCGAGATCATCGAGCGGGCGCTCGCCTCCGACGATCCGCGCACGTGGGAGGCACGTCTCACCGCGGCCGACGTGCCGTGCGGCTCGATCTGGAAGGTGGACGAGATCGTGGGTCACCCGCAGCTCGAGCACCGCGACGTGCTGCAGACCATCGATTCCCGGTACGGCCCGATGCGGCTCGTGGGCGCCGGCTTCCGCCTCGAGCACGGCGGCCCGGGGATCGATCGCGAGCCGCCGACCCTCGGCGAGCACACCGACGAGATCCTGGCCGAGGCCGGCTACTCGGCGGAGGACATCGCGCGGCTCCGACGCGACACCGTGGTGTGACGGGGCGCGGCGCGTGAGGCTCCCGGTGACGGACGGCATCGTGAAGACGGCCCGGCACGCCACGTTCTACCTGGACGCGGGCGCCGCCGACGCCCCCCTGATCGTCTTCGTCCACGGCTGGCCGGAGCTGTCGCTCTCCTGGCGCCATCAGCTCCCTTGCTTCGCCGACCTCGGGTTCCGCGCGATCGCGCCGGACATGCGCGGCTACGGCCGCTCGGGCGTGTACCGGCGCCACGAGGATTACGCGCTCGAGCACGCGGTCGCCGACATGATCGAGCTGCTCGATGGGCTCGGACGCGAGAAGGCGGTCTGGGTCGGCCACGACTGGGGCAGCCCGGTGGTGTGGAGCCTGGCGAGCCACCACCCGGAGCGATGCTGGGGCGTGGCCAACCTCTGCGTGCCGTATCTCAAGGCCGGCTTCGCCCCGAAGAACCTGCTCCCCCTGGTGGACCGCGCGGTCTACCCGGAGGCGCAGTACCCGGCGGGCCAGTGGGACTACATGCTCTTCTACGAGGAGAGCTTCGAGAAGGCGTGCGCGTCCTTCGACGCCGACCCGCGCAACATGGTCAAGGCGCTGTTCCGGAAGGGGAGCCCGAGCGGCAAGGGTAAGCCCTCCCGGACCGCGCAGACCCGCAAGGAGGGCGGCTGGTTCGGCAGCGCGGGTCGAGCGCCCGACGTGCCGATGGATGCCGACGTGGTCACCGCGGAGGAGCTCGACATCTACGCGGCCGGCCTGACGCGGAATGGCTTCTTCGGCCCCGACTCCTGGTACATGAACGCGGAGCGGAACCTGGCCTACGCGGCCCGGGCCAAGCACGGAGGCATCATCGGCCTACCCGTCCTGTTCCTGCACGGCACGTACGACTATACCTGCGAGACCGTCGGCTCCCGGCTGGCCGAGCCCATGCGGCGCGACTGCCGCAATCTCACCGAGGTGGTCGTGCCTTCGGGGCACTGGATGGCCCAGGAGAAGCCGCGGATCGTGAACGCGGCCCTGGTGAAGTGGATGGCAACCCAGCTTCCCGAGATCTGGTGACCTGACCATGCTGCGTACACGCATCTGCGAGCTCCTCGGCATCGAGCACCCGATCGTCCTGGGCGGGATGGGGAGTGCCACGTCGCCCGAGCTGGTGGCCGCGGTCTGCGAGGCCGGGGGCTTCGGGGTGCTGGGGGCCACGCGGCAGAGCCCCGAGGAGTTGGCGCGGGACGCGGCGGGGATACGCGCCGCGACCAGCAAGCCATTCGGGCTCAACCTGCTCCTGTTCCTCGAGCGGCCCGGCCAGTACGACGGACTCCTGGCCGCGCGGCCCCGCGTCGTCTCCACCGCGTGGCCGACCCTGCAGCAGGATCTGGGTGGCTACGTGGCTCGCGCGCACGCGATCGGCGCCCTGTTCATGCACATGGTCTCGACGGTGGCCGACGCGAAGGCCGCCGCCCGCGCGGGCGTGGACGTGATCGTGGCGCAGGGGACCGAGGGCGGAGGTCACGTCGGGGTCATGGGCACGATGACGCTCGTGCCCATGGTGGTGAGCGCGGTGGCCCCGACGCCGGTGCTGGCCGCGGGCGGCGTCGCCGATGGGCGGGGCCTGGCCGCGGCCCTGGCCCTGGGCGCCGACGGCGTGCTGCTGGGCACCCGCTTCCTCGCCAGCGATGAGGCGCCGATCGCCAAGGGCTTCAAGCAGGCGATCGTGGAAAGTGACGGGCACGACACGCTGGTCACCGAGATCCCGGACGTGGCCAACGGTCAGGTCTGGCCGGGAGCCTACGTACGGGTTCGACGCAACCGGTTCATCGAGGAGTGGATCGGACGGGAGAACGAGCTGCGCCTGCGGCGGGTGGAGGTGAGCGCGCAGCTCCGGGAGGCGGCGAAGGCGGGCGACCCGGACCGCGGCGCGATCATGATCGGCCAGACCGCGGGGCTCATCGACCGCGTCGAGCCGGCCGCCGACCTCGTCCGGCAGATCAGCCGCGACGCCGAGGCCGTTCTGCGCGAGCGCCTGCCGCGCCTCCTCGCGGGAGCGCGCCCATGACCGAGAAGAGGCCGGCGACGGCGTCACGCGGCATGGTGGTCACCAATCACCCGCTGGGCTCCGCGGCGGGCGCCGAGATGCTGGCGGCGGGCGGCAACGCGGTGGACGCGGCCATCGGCGCGCTCTTCGCGCTGACCGTGGTCGAGCCGATGATGGTCGGCATCTTCGGCGCGGGCATGACCCACCTGCGGCTGGCCGACGGCCGGCACCTCGTCATCGACAACTACACCACCGCGCCCGCGGCCTCGCGGCCCGACATGTTCACGCCCGTCTCCGACACGTGGCCCGACTACCTGCGCGCGGAGGGCGACGTGAACCTGGTGGGCGTGCTCTCGCCGGGCGTGCCGGGCACGCTGAAGGGCTGGGCGGAGGCGGTGGCGCGCTTCGGCCGTTTCGACCTCGAGACCGTGATGCAGCCCGCGATCCGACACGCCGAGCGCGGCTTCCGCGCCACGCCCTACCTGGTGGAGGCGGTCAAGGCGACCGCGCCCGATCTCGCGCGCTTCCCGGAGACCGCGCGCACGTTCCTGCCCGGCGGCGCGCCCATCAAGGCCGGAGAGCTGGTCTCGATGCCGGAGTACGCGGCGACCCTGCGCCACATCGCGGCCAAGGGAGCGGGCGTGCTCTACGGCGGCGATCTGGGTGCGACGGTGGCCGAGTACATGCGGCGCGCCGGCGGGATCATCACCCTGGAGGACCTGGCGGGCTACCGGACCATCGAGCGGCAGCCCATCCGCGGCCGCTACCGCGGCTTCGAGATCACGGGCCCGCCGCCTCCGACCGCGGGTGGGCTCCACCTGGTCGAGATGCTGAACATCCTGGAAGGGTACGATCCGCGCGCGCTGGGCTTCGGCACCGCCGAGTACTTCCACCTGATCGCCGAGGTGCTGAAGATCGGATTCGCGGACCGCAACGCGTGCACCGGGGATCCCGCCTTCGTGGACATCCCGGTCGAGCGCCTGCTGTCGAAGGAGTACGCGGCCTCGCGGCGAACGGAGATCCGCGCGGACCGGGCCGGGGACTACGGCGCGCCCGCCGGCATCGCGGCCGGTTCCGCGCACACCACGCACGTCACGACCGCGGACGCGGACGGCAATGCGGTCGCGATGACCCAGACCATCCACAACCTGTTCGGCTCGAAGGCCACGGTGCCCGGCACCGGCATGCTGCTCAACAACACGATGGCGCTCTTCGATCCGCACCCCGGCACGCCCGCCTCCATCGCGCCGGGCAAGCGGGTAACCAGCAGCATGGCGCCCACCATCGTGCTGCGCGACGGTAAGCCCGCGTGGGCTCTCGGCCTGCCCGGCGGCGTGCGCATCTTCACCTCGGTGTTCCAGGCGGTGGTCAACCTGATCGACCACCGTATGACCCTGCAGGAAGCGGTCGAGGCGCCGCGGATCTGGAGCCAGGGGCAGGAGCTCGAGATGGAGCAGGATATCCCGGCGGCGGTGCGCGACGGGGTCGCCGCGCGCGGGCATCGCGTGGTGGCGTTCCCCGCGGTGGCGGGTGGGATGAACGCGGTGGCCTTCGCGGCGGACGGGACCCTGGAGGGCGCGGCCTGCTGGCGGGCCGACGGCACGCCGATCGGCGTGAGCGGGGGTCTCGCGCGGCCGGGCGCCCGGTTCCGGCCCGAGGCGAGCCCGCGGGGCTAGCCCTTCGCCCCCTTCGCGGCGCGGTCCATCAGGTCCTTCGCGCCGGCCTGGAGCCACGGGAAGAAGCTGGTCATGATGCAGCGCACACCCTTCCGCGTGTAGTCCTCGACGTTCGCCGAGCTGACCAGGGTGCCGGCGGTCCGCTTCGCCTTCACGATCTTCGCGATCGCCCCATCGACCGTCTTCTGGACCTCCGGCTGCGTCATGTTGCCGATGTGGCCCATCGAGGTGGCCAGGTCGTTGGGGGCCACGAAGAAGACGTCGATGTGGTCCACCGTGAGGATGTCGTCGAGGTTGTTCACGGCCACGATGTCCTCGATGAGGACGATGAGCAGGCTCTGGTCGTTGGCGGTCTTGAGGTAGTCGCCGACCCCGAAACCCTGGCGGCTCGTGAACATGCCGCGCTTGCCGAGCGGCGCGAACTTGGCGCCCTCGACCACCGCCTGGGCTTCCGCGCGGGTGTTGACGTGCGGCACGACGATTCCTTGCGCTCCGCGGTCGAGCGTCCGGTAGATGGTGGCGTAGTCGTTGTCCATCACGCGCACCACGCTGGTCACGTCCCAGAGGTCGCAGGCCCGGGTGAGGTTGCCCAGATCGGCGTAGTCCACCCCGCCGTGCTCGCCCTCGAGCCAGATGCCGTCGGCGCCCAGCGGGCCGAGCTGATCGATGAGGTCGGGATCGTTGGTGCCGGACAGGATCGTGGCCACCTGGCCCGCCGCGAGCCGCTGCTTCACCTTGTTCGGTCGGATGTTCATGGTCGTCCTCTCGTCTCGGGTCAGGGGTTGGGCAGCGCGTCTCCGAGCATGCGGCCGAAGACGACCATCTCGGGACTGGTCTTGCGATACGTGTCGAGCGCGGCCAGCACCGGCGCGAACTCGGCGGCGGCGGGCATCGCGGGGCGGGCGGGCAGGGCCGGCAGGGTGGCAAACACGCGGGGGATCTCCGCGTCCACCGCGGCCAGGAGCCGCTGGCCGGCCGCGCGCGTGGCCGCGTCGTCCAGGTGCGGCCGCAGGACCGTGGCCACGTGGGCCAGGAAGGCGGGCCACGAAGCCAGCATCCGGTAGAGGCCGGGGACGAAGACCTGCCCGGCGACGGTTGTGCCGAGCGTCGCCAGCACCGCGCGCTCCGCGTCCGGCAGGGCGGCGGGATCGGCGAGGGCGGGCAGCGAGCCCAGGGGCGCCGGCGGCGTCCAGGCGGGCGGGCCTCCGTTGGCGCCCGGCGGGCGCTCGCCGGTCAGCCGTCGCCGCAGCAGGCCCGACAGCACGAGGTTGACCGGGCTCACGCGGACGAAGCTCGCGCAGGTCTCGCGGATCGTAGCCTCTCCGGCCGTGTCCACGCCCCACACCCGGAGCGCGTCGCGCGAGAGCGGCGCGAGCCGCGGCACCGCGAGGCCATCGGCGGCGCGCCAGGCCGCGGCCTGCGCGACGCCGCTCGTGAACGCTGGGCCCAGCGCGGCCCACGCCCACTCGAGCCAGCCCGGCCGCGTGGCCAGGTGGCGCTGGAGCGAGGACACGTACGGGACGGCCCAGAGGCGGCGGATCTGCTCGTAGATGGCCGCGATCTCGCCGGTGGCGTCGCTCTCAGGCAGCTCGGCCAGCATCGGTGTCTCAGCCGAGCCGGGAAGGCGGAAAGCTGAAGACGTTCGCGGGCTCGTGATGCGGGCCGTGATCGCGGCGGAGCCGCTCGAGCATCCCGAGCGCGTACGGCGCACCCTCCAGAAGCTGGGCCAGCGTCTGATCGTCGAGGCGCAGCCCCGCGCGGCGGGCCGCGGTCACGCAGAGATCGCGCGTGGCCGCGTCGGGCTGGTCGGTCACCGAGAGGATGGGCGGCGGCGTGACCGCGGGCGCCTCGGCACCGGCCACGAGCGCGGGACGGCGCCGGTGCCACTCGGTGGCCTGCTCGTAGGCGTGGCCCACGCGCAGGATGGTGGTCTCGCCGAAGGGCCGGCCGAGGATCTGCATGCCGAGCGGCAGGCCGTTCCGCCCGAAGCCGTTCGGCAGCGCGAGCACCGGCTGGCCGGTCACGTTCCACGCGGTGAGGCCGCTCGCCTTCTGCCAGAACGACACGCTCCGATAGTCGGCCAGGCGCGGGGCCTCGCCGAGCCCCACGGTGACGAAGGCGTCGAAGCGGTCGTAGAGCGGCTCCATCTCCACCATCATCCGGCGGTGCTCACGGGTGGCCTGGACGTAGTCGTTGGCGGTGAACAGCACCGCGGGGAGCGCGCGCGAGCGGAAGTCGGCGCCGAAGTCGCCGAGCCGCGTGATCAGGTTGGGCTGGTGCACGCTGAAGATCTCGGTCTCCGCGATGATGATCTTGACGTCGTAGTACGCGGCGAGCGGCCGCACTCGGCAGTCCTCGAGCTCCGCCCCGAGGCGGCGCAGCACGTCGAGCGAGGTCTCCATGGCCTTGCGCGCGTCCTCCGAGGCCGGCAGGTCCTGCTCCCAGTGATGCCGGAGCACCCCGATCCGCAGCCCGCGCAGGTCCGGCCCGAGCGCCGCGTCGTAGCGCGGGATCGGCCGCCGCAGGCTCCCCGCGTCGTTCGGGTCGTAGCCGGCGAGCGCCTGCAGGGTGATCGCCGCGTCCTCCACCGTGCGGGTCAGGGGACCGCAGTGGTCGAACGTGTAGGAGTTGGTGATGACGCCGGCGCGGCTCACCAGCCCGAACGTGGGCATGAGGCCGACCGTCCCGCAGTGCGACGCGGGGCCCCGGATGGAGCCGCCGGTGTCGGAGCCCAGGGCCATCGGCAGGAGGCCGGCCGCGACGGCGGCGCCCGAGCCGGTGGAGGAGCCGCCCGTGAAATGCGCGAGGTTCCAGGGATTGCGCGCGGGCGGCCACGGCAGATCGAACGACGGCCCCGCGTGCGCCATCTCGTGGGTGGCCAGCTTGCCGAGCAGCACCGCGCCGGCCTCGTAGAGCTTTGCGGTCGCGGCGGCGTCGTGGGACGGGACGCGGTCCAGGAAGACCCGCGAGTGCGCGGAGGTGAGGATGCCCGCGGTGTCGTAGATGTCCTTGAGCCCGAACGGGACGCCGTGCAGCGGCCCGCGCGAGCGGCCCGCCGCGATCTCGCCCTCGGCCTGGTGCGCCTGTCGCCGGGCCAGGTCGAACGTGCGCGTGATGAACGCGCGCGTCTGGGTGTCGTACTGCTCGACGCGTTGGATCAGCGCGTCGGTGAGCTCCACCGGCGACAGCTTCCGCGCGGCGATCAGGCGGGAGAGCTCGGCGATCGAGAGGTCGTGGAGGTCGGTCATGGCTGGAGGGTCACCCGGCGCCGATCCTGCCCCCGGAACGGCGCGCCGTCAAGGGCGCTGGTCCCGTATATGCTACTCGCCGTGAACGACACCGACGGCAGGCCGAGCCCGTGGCGCGTGCTCGCGGCGTCCACCGCGCTCAACGCGCCGATCGGGTCGCTCTACGCGTTCAGCGTGTTCCTGCATCCTCTGGAAGCGCTGCTCGGGCTGACCCGCGCCGACCTCGCGCTCGTCTTCGCCCTGGCCGCCGCCTCCTTCGGCGCCGGCATGATGGCGGCCCCCGCCCTCTACCGCATCGCCTCGACCCCGCTCCTGGTCGTGGCCTGCGCGGCGGTGAACGCGCTGGGCCTGTCCCTGGCCGCGACCGCGGGCGGCCTCGCCCAGCTCGCGGTCGGCTACGGGGTGCTCTTCGGCATCGGGGGCGGCGCGGCCTACATTCTCGTCCAGCAGATGGTGAACCTCGCGGTGACCCGCCGGCAGGGTCTGGTGAACGGCTACATCGTGAGCCTGCTGCCCGCGGGCGCGATGATCGCGGCTCCGCTGTTCGGCTGGGCGATCCGGGCCTTCGGGGTGCGGGCCACGCTCGGCGGCTTCGCCGCGGTCCTGGCCGCGAGCGGCCTGACCAGCGCGTGGCTCGTGGCCCACGCCGGCGTGGCGGTCTCCGCGGGGACCGGACGCGTCGAGCTCGCCGAGGGCGAGCGGCGCCGCGCGGTGTTCTGGCGGCTCTCGATCGTGTTCTTCCTGGCCGCCTCCGCCGGGCTGATGGTGCTGAGCCAGGCCGCGGGCATCATCGCCGCGTACGGCGGCGCGGCCGCGCTCGCGGTCTACGGGACCACGTTCATCACCGCCACCATCGCGGTGGCGCGCCTGGGCGGCGGGTGGATGGTGGACTGGCTCGCGATCCCGACCGTCGCGGCCGGCGCCCACGCGGTCGCTCTCGCCGGCAACATCGCGCTGACGCTCTGGCCCGGCCCGCTGGTGGCCGTCGTCTCGCTGGCCCTGGTCGGGATCGGCTACGGGCTGATCTCGGGTGTGACCGCGGCGGCGGTCGCGGTCTACTGGCGGCGCGCCCTCTACGGCCGGATGGCCAGCCGCGTCTACATCGCGTGGTGCGCCGCCGCCATCGTCCTGCCCATCATCGCGGGCCGCCTCTTCGATCTCACCCACGGCTACGGCGCGGCGGTGCTCATCGCGGCGGCGGGCAACGCGCTCGGCATCCTCGTCTCCCTCGGCCTGCCGCGCCAGCGTGTGTCCGCGAATCCGGCGCCCGGGCGCTGAGGTACTATCTCCTCCATGCCCACGATGCCCCGGCCGATCTCGCTCGCTCATCTCACGGTGCTGGACACCACGCCGCCCGAGCTGATCACGGTGGCGGACGCCGCGGGCTTCCGGACCGTCGGCATCCGCCTGACCGCCACCCCGAGCGTGGGCGTCCCGCCCTACGACGTCCTGCACGAGGGGCCGATGCTGCGGGAGACGGTGCTGCGCCTGAAGGACACCGGCGTCTCGGTGCTCGACACCGAGTTCCTCCGCTTCGAGCCGGAGCACCCGATCGGCGTCCCCGAGGGCTTCCTGGAGGTCTCGGCGCGGCTCGGCGCGAAGCACGTGCTGGTCATGAGCGCCGAGCCGGAGGAGGTGCGCACGCTCGAGCGCTTCGGCGAGCTGTGCGACCGCGCGGCCCCGTACGGGCTCACGGTCGGTCTGGAGTTCGCGGTCTACACGGGGGTGCGCACGCTCGCCCACGCCGCGCAGATGGTGGCCCGGTCGAAGCGGACGAACACGTCGATCGTGGTGGACGCGCTCCACTTCAGCCGGTCCGGCGGATGGCCCGCGCACATCGGGCAGGTGGATCCGGCCCTCTTCCGCTACGCCCAGATGTGCGACGCGTCGGCGGACATGCCCGGTCCCACCGATACGCCGAACCTGATCCGCGAGGCCCGGACCGGCCGGCTGCTGCCCGGCGAAGGCGTGCTGCCGCTGGCCCAGCTGGTGGCGACGCTCCCCGCCGGCATTCCACTGGCGATCGAGGCCCCGTCGCGGGCCACCGCCGATCTGCCCGCGCTCGAGCGGGCGAAGCGCGCCTACCGCGCGCTGTCGGCCCTGGTCGGGGCCGGCTCCGCGTGACCCGCGGCGGTCACGGGTCGAGGTAGAACCGCAGCACTTCGTTCGAGCCGCGCAGGCCGCCCAGCTTGTCGTCGATGAGCTGGTACAGCTCGCGGGCCAGGCTGGTGACCGGCATCGCCTGGTGCACGCTCCGCCCGCTCTCGACGGCCGCGGTCAGATCCTTGAGCCCGAGGAACGTCGCGGGCGGATACTCGCCGCGCAGGATCGCCGCCTCCAGCGAGCGCAGCACCCAGCTGTCCGCGGTGCACGTCCGGAGGGTGTGGTAGAGCCGGTCCAGCGGGACCCCGGCCTGCCGGGCCATCGCGAACGCCTCGCCGATCGCCAGGCGCCCGACCCCGATGATCAGGTTGTTGGCGAGCTTGCCGACGAGGCCCGCCCCGAGCGGACCCAGATGAACCACGTTGGCGCTCATCGCCTCGAGCAGCGGACGGTGCGCCTCGACGGCCCCGGCCTCGCCGCCGCAGAGCAGCGTGAGGGTGCCGTCGTTGGCGCCGGTCACGCCGCCGCTCACCGGGCAGTCGATCACGGTGACGCCGCGCGCGCCGGCCCGCTGGGCGATCGGCAGGAGCTCCGAGAGCGCGATGGTGCTGCAGACCATCACGGTGCCGGAGGTCATGGTGTCGAGCAGGCCGTCGCGCCCACCCAGTACCGCCTCGACCTGCGCCCCGTCGACGACCATCAGGATCACGCTCGAGCACTCGGCGCCGATCTGCGCGGGGTGGCGCGCCGCCCGGCCGCCCGCCGCCGTGAATCGGGCGACCGCCGCGCCGACGACGTCGTGGGCGAGGACGTCGTGGCCGGCCTTGACGAGGTTCCGGGCCATGCCGAAGCCCATCTGGCCGAGGCCGATGAAGCCGACGGGGCGGGCGCCTGCGGACAAGGGGCTCTCTTTTCCTGGGCTAGTGGATCTCGACCAGCTCGATCGCCTCGCGGCTCGGCCCCTCGATCATCACCGCCCGTGTGTCACCGAGGCGGTAGGGCTCCTCCAGGAACCGGACGCCCCCGGCGCGGAGCTTCGCGACCCAGGCGTCGAGATCGCCGACGCTGAGCGCGACGTGGTCGTGGAGCTGCCCGCGCGAGCTCGCGAGCGGGCGGTCGCCCTGGCGCGCGTACCAGGGCAGGGCCACGTCGCCGAACACGACCGCGGCCGACGGCGTCCGGAACATTCCCTGGCGATCGAGCGCCGGCCAGCTCCGATCGGGCCCGCGCGGCACCGTGCACGTGCTTTCGGTCATCGGAGTGGGGCTGGTCCGCCCGGCATGGATCGGCGCGTTCAGGTGGGTCTGGTACCAGAGTTGGGCGCAGAACGGATCGTCCTGGTAGAGATGCACGTGATTGAAGCGCTCGGCCGGATGATTGCCCGCGTACTCGACGAGCGCGCGGTCGGGTCCCCGCAGGTAGCCGAAGCCGCCGGCGCGGGTCGGCTGGACGCCGGCGGCGCGGGCCTCGGCGATCTGCGCCTTGGTGAGTCCTGGGGTGGGGCCCCTGCTCGGCCACGTGTCGCTGCTGACGAACACCGAACCGCCCTCGTCGGTCGTGTAGAGCGGCAGGAGCTCGAGATCCGGCCGCGCCCCGAAGACCATGCGGCTGGCCTGCGTGTCGGGCACGTGCCAGCCGAAGTGCCAGATCGCGCTCTGCGGGGTCGTCGGGGCTGGGGCCGCGACGCGCGTGAACAGGACCAGCACGTCGTTCGGCGCCGCGAGCGCGGGCAGGCCGGCCCAGGTCGTCTTCGAAGAGGTCGGGAAGTGGCGGACGTAGAAGGCGATCGCCGCGTCGGGATCGATCGAGTTCAGGTGGAGATGATGAAAGCCCGGTGGAGGGAGCATCTCAGCCATCGTTATCGCCCTCCGCGGCGTTCTCGGTGGCTTCCTCCGCCTTGGCCTGCTTCACGAGCCGCTCGATCACCTCGTAGGGCTGCGCGCCCACGACGCCGCGGTGCCCCGCGACGAAGGTCGGCACGCCGGTGATTCCGTATTCGCGCGAGAGCTTCCAGTCCGCGTCGACGGCGGCCTTGAACGTCCGCTTCTCGAGCACTAGGGCGGCGGCCGCGCGCGGTAGCCCCACCTGCTCCGCGATCTCGAGCAGCACCTCGGGTCGGGAGATGTCGCGCGCTTCCACGAAGTAGGCGCGGAACATCGCGTCGTGGAAGGCCTCGCCGCCCGGCTGGGTGTCCGCCCACTTGCCCAGCTCCTGGGACAGGCGGCTGTTGTAGGTCATGGTGCGCTCGCCATAGGGGAGGCCCTCGGCGTCCATGCGCGCCTTCATCTGCGCGTGCATGGCCTTGCGGTCCACGTTGCGGCCCCGGAAGAGCTCCTCCAGCGACTGGCCTTCCGCCGGGGTCTCCGGGTGGAGCGGGAAGTGCACCCACTCGATCTTGACGCCGTGCTCCCGTTGAAGCTTCTCAATACGCACGGTACTGAGATAGCACCAGGGTCAGACGTAGTCGGAGAAGACCTGGAGTGTGATGGGCTTGGTCATGTCGCCTCCTTGACGAGCTTTTGCAGGCTTCGCAGACCGGGTGGAATCGGCTGCCCCTTGTAGCGATTGCCCCAGTTAGTGTACGACACCTCGCCCACGTAGATGTCGCCGCGCGAGTCCACCGCGAGGCCGTGCGGGGAGACGAACTGGCCCGGCTCGAGGCCGGCCAGGCGGTCGCCCAGCCGGGCCAGCCGCTCGCCCCGGTGGCTGTAGATGCTGACCCGCGGGCCGATGTTGGGCACGTCGTAGTTGACGGGCAGCGCGCCGCCGATCTCGCCCACGTAGAAGCGTCCCGGGCCGCCGCGCTCCATGAAGAGGCCCGAGGGGCGGTGCATGTCATGCCACTGCGTCTCGAAGCGGCCGTTGCCGTCGAAGACCTGGACCCGGTGGTTCTCGCGGTCGGCCACGTAGACCCATCCGTCGGCATCGCAGCAGATATTGTGCGGGATATTGAACTGGCCCGGGTCGGTGCCCGGCTCGCCCCAGGAGCGGAGCAGGGTGCCGTCGGGCGCGTACTTGTGGATCCGCGCATTGCCATAGCCGTCCGAGACGTAGAGATCGCCCTGCGGCGACAGCGCGGTGTGGGTGCAGCGGTGGAACGGCTCGCCGCTCATGTAGGGCTTCGGGGCGCCCGGAACGCCGAGAGTCAAGAGCACCTTGCCGTCGAGCGTGCAGTGGCGGACGGTGTGGTCGCCGTCGTCGGTCAGCCACAGCGTATCGTCGGGGGCCACGTGGACGCCGTGCGCGCGGCGGAAGACGCCCTCACCCCAGGAGCGCAGGAAGTTGCCCTCACGGTCGAGCACGACCATCGGATGCGCGCCGCGATTGAAGGCGTACACCCGGTCGTGCCCGTCCACCCCGACCGCGGCCACGTCGGCGTTGAACTCCCGGCCGGGCGGGAGCTTGGCCCAGTCGCCCACGACCCGATAGCGGTAGGCGCCGGCGCCCAGGATCGCCGGCGTCACGGCTGGCGCCCTTCGAAGATCGCGCGCGGGTTGCCCACGAGCATCTGCTGGATCTGTGCTGCCGCGATGCCCGCGGCGCGGAGCGCGGGCAGGATGTCGTCGGGGATGTGGTTGTAGTGCCACTGCGGCCGCGTCCGCCGCTTGTCGTCCTCGGAGAGCATGTCGCTCCAGCAGTTGGCGTCGTGCGAGAGGACCATGCGGCCCGCGTAGCCCTCCGCGCACAGGCGGGCGATGACCTCGACGCGCTTGGGCGTCGGCAGGAAGTGCTCGAGGCCGAAGCGGTCCATGCCGATGGTGCTGCCCCGGTCCATGAGCCCGCGGAGGTAGCCCAGATCCTCGCTGTCGCCGCTGTGGCCGATGATGACGCGGCGGAGATCCACGCCCTCCTGGGCGAAGATCGCCTGCTGCGCCTCGCCGGTCCGGCCCGCGGCCCAGGTGTGCGTCGAGATCGGAACCCCGGTCGCCTTCTGGGCCCGCGCGGAAGCGCGCAGGATGTTCTCGATGACCGGGGTCACCCCCGCGGTGTCGGTGGCGCACTTGATGATGGCGGCCTTGACCTCGCTCTCCCCGATGCCCTGGGTGATGTCCCGGACGAACAGGTCGGCCACCGCGTCCACCCCGTGGCCGCTGAAGTAGCGCTGCGGCATCCACCAGACGCCGGTGGCCACGATCACGTGGATCCGGGACCGCCGCGCCACCTCCGCGATCAGGCCGATGTCGCGGCCCAGGTCCACGGTGGTCAGGTCCACGATCGTGCGGATGCCGCGGGCGTGGAGATCGGCCATCTTCCGCTCCGCCATCGCGAGGATGCCCGCCCGGTCCCAGAGGTGCGGCCAGTTCTCCTGCACCCCCGGGGAGCGGGTGACGATGTGCTCGTGCATCAGCGTGGCGCCGAGCTCGGCCGTGGCCACCGGCCCGCGCGCGGTCTCCACCGTGGTCGTGGTCATGTCGGGTCTCCTATCCCGAGACCGCGCGCACGAAGCGCTCGACCTCGGTCTCGTCGTTGTAGTAGTGGACGCTGGCGCGAACGAGGGCGTCGAAGCCGCGCGCGGGCAGGTCGAGCCGCGAGGAGCGCGCCTGGGTGTGGGTGACGTTCATGTCCAGCGCGCGAAGGCGCTCGCGGGTGGCCCGCGGCGCCTCGCCCGCCTTGAGGAAGGTGACGATCCCGCACCGCTCCGCGCCCAGGTCGTGGACGGTCACCCCCGGCCGCTTGGCCAGCTCCGCCCGCAGCAGCGCCCCGAGCGCCTTGACCCGCGCCTCGATGGCGTCGATGCCGAGCGCCAGGGCGTAGCGCACCGCGACGGCGAGACCGATCTGGCCGGCCACGAACCGCTCCCAGTTCTCGAAGCGCCGGGCATCCTCGCGGAGCGTGTAGGTCTGGGCGTCGATCCAGCTCGCGGCTTCCAGATCGATGAAGGGCGGCTCGAGGATGGCGATGGTGTCCCGTCGCACGTAGAGAAAGCCGGTGCCGCGCGGGCCGCGCAGGTACTTGCGGCCGGTGGCCGAGAGCATGTGGCAGCCGATCCGGCGGACGTCCACCGCGAGCTGGCCGACCGACTGGCAGGCGTCGAGGAGGTAGAGGATGCCGTGCCGGGCGGCGATCCGGCCCACCTCCGCGGCGGGATTCACCAGCCCGCCCTGGGTGGGCACATGGGTGATCGCGATGAGCCGGGTGCGCGGCCGGATCGCGCGCTCGAGCGCGGCCACGTCGAGCTGCCCGGAGGCGTCGTCGTCCACCACGTCGATCTCGACGCCCACGCGCCGCTTCATCTGGAGGAACGCGAGATAGTTCGAGGCGTATTCGGCCCGGGCGGTGACGATGCGGTCCCCGGCGCGGAAGGGGATCGCGTAGAAGGCCATGTCCCAGGCCCGGGTGGCGTTCTCCACGAAGGCGATCTCGTCCGGACCGGCTCCGATCAGCGCGGCGACCGCGTCGTAGACGTCGGCGATCCGCTCCGCGGCCAGGGCGGCGGCCTCGTAGCCGCCGATGGCCGCCTCGCGCTCCAGGTGGCCGGTCACCGCCGCGAGGACCGGCCGCGGCGGCAGGGCGGCGCCCGCGTTGTTGAAGTGCAGGACGCCGGCGACGCCCGGCGTGTCGGCGCGGAGGCGCGGGACGTCGAGCGTCACCGCGCGCAGACCTCGAGCACCGGGTCCTCGGCGCGCAGCGTGGCCAGCATCACCGAGTGGATCGCCGGGTCGCGGAGGAGGCGCTCGGCCGTCTCGCGCGCCGGCGCCCGATCCGGAAGGTCCTCCACCTTGTTGATCAGGACGACGACCCGGGCGCCCGCCGGCACGTCCTTCCGCCCGCCCCGGGGATCGGCAAGGACCCGGGCCACGATCAGGGGGGTGATCGGGGTGCCCATCGGGACGCCGGTCAGCGTGGCGACCAGCTCCGGGCGGTGGACGTGCGCGGTGTCGAGGCTTCGGCCGAAGACGTCGGCGCCGACCACGACGACGACCAGCGTGGTATCCGCCGGGATCACCGGCTCGTAGTCGGCGGGGGCCTTGAAGGGGCGCATGCGGGAGCCGTCGGCCTCGTTGAGGAGACAGACGTCCGGGAACCAGGCGCGCACGCGCCGGAAAAGGTCGAGGGAGATGCCCTCGGCCTTGCCGCTGTCGGCGTCGGTCGCGCCGATGACGAGCACGTGCCGGTGGAGGGCCAGCTCGGCGGAGAGACGCTCCCGGGTGACGCTCGCGGCGGGGACGTGCGCGGGGGCCAGCGCGATCTGCGCGCCGAAGATGCGGGTGGTCGTGGTGGTGATCGCGCGCCCACCGCTCCCCACCACCTCGCGCGCGAGGCGGAACATGGCGGTGGTCTTGCCGCCTCCTCCGACCAGCGCGACGACCTCGTCCGGGGCCATCTGCAGCGCGTCCGTCAGCTTCACCGGCGCGCGCGGAACCGGTCCAGGACGTTGCGCAGGATGCGGGAGACGTTGTTGTCGTAGCGATTGTGCGAGAGGCTCCCGCAGAAGGTGATGGAGCCCACCGCGAAGACCGCGCCGCCCCCGGGAAGCTCCGCGTAGGTCATGTCGGCCCGCAGCAGCCGCGCGGGCTTGTCGCCGGTGACCGTGGCCAGGTGCGAGAGGAGCTCCTCGGGCACCACGATGAAGCTCGGGCCGTGGCCCTCGGAGCTGGCCACCACGATGGCCCCCGCGGGCGTGCCCAGTGCGGGGTCCGCGCGGTCGAGCTCGAAGCCGGCCGCACCGCCGCCCGAGAGGCCGAAGTCGCCGATCACCGTGTCGATGACGCCGTCGAGGATCCAGGCCGCCTTCGGGTCGTCGGCGCCGGGCTGGCGGCGATAGTACGAGCCCTCGAAGAGGCCCTGCCCCGAGAACCCCACCAGGCCGATGCGCTGGGGCGGGCGCCCGTTGCGGCGCCAGAGGCCGCCGTACGCGCCGTCGAGGGCGTGGTAGTACTCGCCGGTCTGGGCGTCCCAGGCGCGGATGCCGCCCTCGGCGCGCCGTACCTCGATGACGCCGGGCACCGCGGGGCTGGTCGCGATGCGCCAGTAGAAGCCGTTGCCCCCCAGGTACACGAGCCGGCCGCCGCCGTCCAGGTAGCCCGCGTGGGCGTCGAGCGTGCGCGCGGTGTGGTACTCGGGGTGCGAGCCGGTGAGGACGGTCGCGTACGGGGCGAGGAGGGCGGCGCCCTCGGCCTCCACGTCCTCGTCGGTGACGACGTCGTAGGGGATCCCCTGCGTTTCGAGCCAGTCGAGGAGGTGAGTGTCCGCCGAGTAGTGGCGCAGCCCCGACCCCCGGGCGTCGAGGAAGGTGAGATAGCGCGGCCGGAACGTCAGCACCGGTCGGAGGCGCGAGGAGTAGCAGATGCCGCTGCCGTCGCGGTGCCGGTTGTAGGTGGACCAGCCGTAGTCCGGGTGGCTGTCCGGGATATGGGGCGAGGCGCCCCACGCGGCGACCCGCTCGCGGTACGCGGCGTCGGTGGAGCCGCGCGCGTGGTTCGCGTAGGCCTGGTAGGTGTAGGTGGACGCGATGAACAGCACGTCCGCGCGCGGCCGGCCGCGCGGCGGGCGCACGTAGAAGGGCAGGTCGTCCGCGTGGCCCTCCGCGGAGAGGCGCATCAGGTAGGCCCCGCTCGGCAGGCCCTCGGGCACCGAGAACTCGAAGTCGGTGGCCCAGCCCGCGTCGTACACGTCGTCGTCGTGGAAGTGGATGGCCGCGTACTCGCGCGGGGCGTGCCGCCAGCACATCTCGCGCCCGGTCCAGCGCGCCCCGGTGACCGCGCGCGTGGGCAGGTTCACGAGGCGCCCACCCAGGCGATGCGGCCCCACGTCGGCGACGTCGAGCCCGTCGATCCCGCGGGAGAAGTCCCAGCCCGCGATCAGGCCATCGGGTGGGAGCAACGGATCGAGCACCAGGGTCTCCGGCGCGGCCGTCGCCCGGGCGAGCAGCATCGGATCCTCGATCTTGCCGTTGTAGTGATCCTGCGCGGCGGGTGCCAGGCGCGCGCCGACCAGGAGGGGCGCGGCCGCGTCGAGCGGCGCCGCGCGCGGGAGCGGCGCCGACGCTTCCTCCCGGCCGCCGCCGGTGAGCGTGGCATGGCCGACGCGCAGCGTGCCCGAGGCCGGATCGGCCACGAGCCAGATGCGGTGCCACCGCCGGAGCGACAGCGGGTGACCGGTGCCGACCACCAGCGACCCGCCGACCCGCGCGGTCGCGCCGCCGGGTCCGAGCGACAGGGCCCAGCCGGCGCCGCCGGCCTCGTCCCAGCGCGAGAGCACGCATTGATCGCGCGTGGCCGCGTAGGTCGGCCAGACCAGCGCGGTCACGGTGAGCGGCCCAGGCGTGCGCAGGCCGGTCGCCGCCTCGACGCGCACGTAGGAGCCCTGGGCGAGGTGCTGCGTGCGAGACGGCCGCTCGATCGAGAAGCGATGGGCCAGGTCCTCGATCTTGACGCCGGGTCCGGCGGGGTTCGGATCGGCGTGAACGACCCGCGCGAGACGGGCGCGGTACGGCCCGGTCGCGACGCTCGAGACCTTGAAGGCGATGCGCTCCCCGGGCGCGGCGGAGAGCCGGTCGCTATAGCCGGTGAGCGGGATCACTTACGCGAGGAACTGCTCGCACACCTCGAGCCAGGCCTGGGTGGTGAGGGCCAGGGATTCGACGTCGATGCGCTCGTCGTTGCCGTGGAAGCGCCCGGACATCGCCTCGGCGGTCAGCGTCCGCGAGAAGAGCCCGAAGCCGTAGGCCACCGCGCCCTTCTCACGGAAATACGGCGCGTCGGTGAAGCCGACGATCATCTTGGGCAGGAGCTGCGCGCCGGGGTAGTGCGCGGCGACGACCTTGCCCAGGACGCTCCAGAGCGGCGTGCCGGTGGGCGACATCGACGCGGGCTTCGAGAAGAGCTTCTCGACCTCGATCTCCTCCGCGAGGCCTCCCAGCGCCTTGTCGAGGTGCCGGCGCACCTCGTCCTCGTTGTCGCCGGGCACCGTGCGGATGTCCACCTCGACGTCCACCGAGTCCGGGATCACGTTGGTCTTCACGCCGCCGTGGCAGACGTTCGGCGAGAACGTGGTGTGGGTCGCCGACCACGCGGACTTGGCCAGGCTCGGGGCGAGCTCGGGGATGGCCTCGTCCACGCGCGAGGGATCGGCCAGGGCCTCCTTCACCGCGGGATCGAGCTGGAGCGTGGCCACGAAGGCCCGCCAGAGCTCGTCGACGTACGGCGAGGGCCGGTAGTCGGCCAGGCGGCTCACCACCTGCGCGGCCTTGACGAGCGCGTTGTTGGCGCCGTACGGCATCGAGCCGTGGCCGGGCGTGCCCTTGACGCGCAGGCGGCGCCACGCCACGCCCTTCTCGCCCACGTGCACGGTGACGTTCAGCTCGTCGGCCTTCGTCCCGCGGCTCACCGTGCCGCCGTTCTCGGTCAGGCAGTAGTCGGCCCGCAGCGCGTCCCAGTGCCGCTCGACCACGTGCCCGGCGCCGAGCGTGCCGCCGGCCTCCTCGTCCGCGCAGGCCAGGTAGACGAGCGTGCCGCGCGGCCGCCAGCCCCGGCCGGCCAGCGTCCTGAGCGCGACCGCCTGCGACGCGGTGAGGTTCAGCATGTCCACCGCGCCGCGCCCCCACACCTCGCCCGCGACCAGCTCGCCGCCGAAGGGATCGCGCGTCCAGGTCTTCGGGTTCACCGGCACCACGTCGGTGTGGCCCATGAGGCACAGGGTGGGCGCCTTGGGATCGCTCCCCTCGATGCGGGCCACGAGGCTCGCGCGGCCGGGGGCGTGGGCCGGCTCGTAGACCTCGACGTCGAGGCCGCTGCCCTGCAGATAGCTCTGGAGCGTGTCGCTGTTCCGCTTCTCCTGGCCGGAGAGCAGGGTGCCGTCGTTCACGCACTGGTTGCGGATCATCTGCTGCAGCAGCTCGACGGTCTGGCCGGTCAGGGCGTCGCTCATGGATCGGTATCCTAGCGAGCGGGCTCCGGCTTGTCGAGGGGCCGCTCGAAGACCGCCTGGATCGAGACGAGGCGTTTCTCGTCGCGGTTGCGATGGCCGGCGCGGATGATCTCGTCGATGGCGTCGCCCATCACGAGCCGCTGGATGCTGTGCGCGGGGACCGCCGCGCCGGTCGAGGGGCCCGCGGTCTCCGCGGTCACGTCGTCCCACGCGCGCGGCCGGAAGCCGGCGGCCTCGATGACCGCCCGCATCTCGGCCGGCGCGCGCAGAAAGGTGGTGGAGGGGTCGCGCGCCCACATCACCGGGTAGAGCAGGGGGGCGACCGGGCCGGTCATCGGCTCCTGCAGCGCCAGCCGCCCGCCCGGCCGCAGCACGCGGTGGAAGCCCGCGTAGAGCCGCTCCTTGTCCGCGATGTTCATGCCGCTGTTCTGCGTCCACACCAGGTCGAAGGTCGCGTCGGGGAAGGGCAGCGCCAGCGCGTTGCCGACGTGGTGGCTCACCCGATCGTCGAGGCGCATCCGCGTGGTCAGGGCCTGCGCGGCGCGCACGTACGAGGCGGTCAGGTCCACCGTGGTGACCAGGCAGCCGAACTCCACCGCGAGCATGCGCGCCGGGCCGCCGAAGCCGCCGCCCACGTCGAGGACCTGCATGCCGGGGGCCGCGCCGGCCATCCGCGCGAGGCGCTCGGTGGCGGGTTTGCCGCCGCCGTGGAACTGGTCCACCGGCGCGGTGGCGTCGGGGGTGAGGGCGTCGAGGTCCGTCCCGCGCGCGGTCAGCGCGGCCAGGATGGCCTCGGCGAGATTCTCGCGTCCCCAGTACGCGTCGATCGCCCGCGCGTCGAGCTCGGGCATCTCAGGCGCCCAGGGTGGCCATGCGATCGAGGAAGGGCAGCGCGTCGTCCAGGCGCCGCGGCGCCACCATGGTGACGCGCACCACGCCCATGTCCTCCATCCGCTTGACCGCGTCGGGCGTGGGCGGCTTGAACGCGAAGACCGAGACCGAGAGCTCGTCCGGCCGGCGGCCCGCGGCTTGAGCCTTGCGCCGCAGATCGGCGATGGCGGCGGGCAGGTCGTCCAGCAGCACGTCGATGGGGATCCAGCCGTCGCAGTAGTCCACCACGCGGGCTCGGCCCTGGTCGGTGGCGCCGCCGAACAGGATCGGGGGATGCGGCCGCTGCACCGGCTTGGGGAAGGAGATCGCGCGGTCGAAGTTGACGAACTCGCCGTGGAACGAGGCCTCCTCCTGGGTCCAGAGGGCCTTCATGGCCAGCACGCGCTCACGCAGCACCCGCCACCGCTTCGCGAACGGCGTGCCGTGGTGCTCCATCTCCTCGCGGTTCCAGCCGCCCCCGATGCCGAAGAGCACGCGGCCGCCGGAGAGCCAGTCGAGCGTCGCGACCGACTTGGCGAGCACGAGGGGGTCGTGCTCGACCACGAGGCAGATGCCGGTGCCGAGCTTGATCGTCCGGGTCGCGGCCGCCGCGGCCATCAGCGAGACGAACGGGTCGGCCATGTGGTAGTAGGGTTTGGGCAGCGGCTCGCCGCCCGGGTACGGCGTCTGCCGGGCCGCCGGGATGTGGGTGTGCTCGCCCACCCAGAAGGACTCGAAGCCGCGCTCCTCCGCGGCGCGCGCCAGCTCGTCCGGCCGCGCGCCGTACGCCACGTTGTAGCTGAAGAGGCCGAGGTGCATGGGGGTCTCCCGGCCGGGCTACCGGCCGCGGCGCACGCGCCCGGGCCCGTAGACCTCGGGGTTGACCACGTTGATCGGGCGCTCCTTCAGCAGCACGCGGGCGATCTCCTCGCCGCACCGCCTGGGCACCTGGGCCACCGCGGGGGACGAGAAATAGGCGGCGTGCGGGGTGAGGATGACGTTGTCCATGCGCCGGAGCGGGCTGTCCGCGGCGAGCGGCTCCTCCTCGAAGACGTCGAGGGCCGCGCCGGCGAGTTTGCGCTCCTGCAGGGCGCGGACGAGGGCCGCCTCGTCCACCACCGGCCCGCGCGAGGTGTTGACGAGGATGGCGGTGGGTTTCATGCGGCGGAAGAACGCGTCGTCGAGCAGGCCGCGGGTCTCCGCGTTCAGCAGCGCGTGGACCGAGACGTAGTCCGCGCGCGCGGCCAGGGTGGGCAGGTCTACCCGCTCGACCCCGAGGGCCTTGAAGCGGGCGTCGTCCACGTACGGATCGCAGGCGATCACCGTCGTCTCGAGCGCGGCGATCCGGCGGGCGAAGGCGCTGCCGATATTGCCGAGCCCGACGATGCCCACCGTCTCGCCGTGGATGGAGCCGGTGACCGGGCCCGGGACCCGGGAGCCCCACGTGCCGGCGTGCACCTCGCGATCGAGCGTGACGATCTTGCGGTTCCAGGCCAGCAGCAGCGCGAGGGCGTGGTTGGCCACCTCGCGGATCCACACGTCGGGCACGTTGACCACCACCACGCCCAGCTCGGTCGCGGCGGGCACGTCGATGACGTCGTAGCCCACGCCGGTGCGCATGACCGCTTTCACGCCCTCGAGGGCCTCCATCACCCGCCGGGTGACCGGCGAGGAGGAGATGATGAGCGCGTCGGCGTCGCGGGTGCGGGCGATCACCTCGTCGGCGTCGCCGATGAAGGGCAGCGAGATCATCTGGGCGGGGATGCGATCGAGCGCGGTCTGGCAGTCGGCGTAGTCGCGCTCACCGCGACCCTGGATGACGTACACCTTGAACGGTCGGTCGGCCACTGGTCTCTCTCCGTCGGAAGTGGGATGTCGGTGGTCAGAACTGGCCGTGACGGCCGGCTCCCGCCGCGAAGCGCCGCGCGCCCGCCTGGCTCTCGCCGGTCTCGTGCGTGGCCTTGCCCAGCGCGAACTCATTGGCCATCGCGGCGGGCAGGGGGAGCCCCGCGCTCTCCCACGCGGAGCGGCGGTCGCTGCGCACGCAGTTGGGCGGGAAGGCCGCGATGGCCCGCGCCAGCGCCTCGGCTTCTTCACGGGCCAGGCCGGCCGGCACCACGCGGTTGGCCAGGCCGAAGGCGAGCGCCTCCTGAGCGTCCACCGGGCGGCCGGTCAGGATCATGTCGAGCGCGCGGGAGAGGCCGATGAGCTGCGGCAGCCGCACCGTCCCGCCGTCGAGCAGCGGCACGCCCCAGCGGCGGCAGAAGACCCCGAAGACCGCGGTGGCCCCGGCCACGCGTAGGTCGCACATCAGCGAGAGCTCGAGCCCGCCCGCCACCGCGTGTCCCTCGACGGCGGCGAGGGTCGGCTTGCTGAAGGCCATCCGGGTAGGGCCCATGGGGCCGTGACCGTCGGGGGCCAATCGCAGGCCGCGCTCGGTGCCGCGGGCCTTCAGATCCGCCCCCGCGCAGAAGGTGCCGCCCGCGCCCCAGAGCACGGCGACCCGGAGGGCGTCGTCCCGCTCGAACTCCTCGAAGGCCTCGATCAGCGCCCGCGCCGCGGGGCCGTCCACCGCGTTCCGGGCTTCGGGACGGTCCATGACGATCGTCGCCACCATGTCGCTTCGCTCGATCCGGATGGCCATCGCGTCTCCTTGTGCCGGGTCGCGGCCCCGGACGAATCTACCACTTTTCGTGATGGCCGCCTTTCACAAGGGGCCCCCGGCGGGGTCTCACGCGACAGAAGCGACACACGACCAATCACCCGGGAGGGACCCATGAGCGAGAAGGCGACGATGGTGCGGGACGCGGAGCTGGCGTTCGGGGAGCTGCGGGGCGCGATCGACGGGCTGGGCGACGAGGACATGCGCCGGGTCTGGCTCGGCACGTGGGGCGTGCGCGAGATCCTGATCCACATCTCGGGGTGGCACGACGAGATGGCCACCGCGCTGGGCCGGGTCGGAAAGGGGGATGCACCGTACCCGAAGGGGACGTACGATGACTTCGATGTCTGGAACGCGCGGTTCGTGGAGCAGAAGGCCGGCGTGAAGACCGGCGACGTCCTGGCCGAGCTGGAGGCCTCTCACCGGAAGCTCCTGGCCGCGGCCGGCGCGCTGCCCGAGGCGCTCTTCGCCGCGGACGGCGCCGCGCGCGGTCCGTTCGACGGGGCCGGCGCCGGGCACTACCGGGAGCACACGGAGCAGATCCGTCAATGGCGACAGGGCTAGATACGGGCTTCGCGCTCTTCGACACCGCGATCG
>DATFUK010000198.1:0-3975 GCA_035260865.1 Candidatus Methylomirabilota bacterium
TTCCAGGGCGAGACCGTGCTCACCTACGCCGAGCTCGACGCCCGCTCGAACCGTATGGCCAATGCCCTGGCCGCGCTGGGCGTGACCGCCGGCGACCGGGTCGCGCTGCTCTTCAACAACGACTTCCGCTTCCTGGAGACCCTCTTCGGCACGATGCGCCTCGGGGCGGTCGCGGTGCCGCTGAACATCCGCATGGGCGACGAGGCGCTCCGCTACGTGGCGGAGGACTCCGAGGCGGTGGTGCTGGTGGCCAACGCCGCGCTGGCCGAGCGCGGGCAGATGCTCGCCGCGCAGATCCCGGCGATCAAGCACGTGATCGCCGACGGCCCCACGGCGGCCGGCGCGCTGGCCTACGAGACCGTGCTGGCCGCCGCCGCGCCCACGCTGGCCCGCCGCGCCACCGCGTTCGACGAGACGTGCATGCAGCCCTACACGTCGGGCTCTACCGGCAAGCCGAAGGGCGTGCTGCTGACCCACGGCGGGCAGCTCTGGAACTCCGACATCATGCGCAAGGCGCTGCTCGCCGACGACACCGAGCGCGCGCTGATCGCGGTGCCGCTCTACCACAAGAACGCGATGGTGGGCGCGGTGAAGCCGTTCCTGCTCGCGGGCGGCTCGCTGGTGATCCTGCCCGGCTTCGACGCGCTCGAGGTCATCCGGGCGATCGACCGCTACCAGGTGACGTACCTCACCGGCGTCCCCGCGATGTACAAGATGATCCTCGCGGAGCAGGACGCCCTCGCCCGCCACGACGTCACCAGCGTGCGTTACGCGGTGTGCGGCTCGGCCGAGGTGCCGGAGGAGCTGCTGGAGGAGTTCCGTCGCGTCTTCGGCGCGCCGATCGGCGAGAGCTACGGGCTCACCGAGGGCGGCCCGGTGCCGATCGTCAACTCGCGCTGGGGGCTCAAGAAGCGCAACTCGTGCGGGCTCGCGTTCCCGGGCTGCGACGTGAAGCTGGTGGATGAGGGCGATCGCGAGGTGGGCGTGGACGAGGTCGGTGAGCTGGTCACCCGCAACCCCGGGCTGGCCAAGGGCTACTGGAAGCTGCCGGAGGCGACCGCGAAGAAGTTCCGCGACGGCTGGCTCTACACCGGTGACCTGATGCGCCGCGATGCGGATGGCTACTACTACTTCGTCGGGCGCCGTGACGACATGATCAACGTGGCCGGCGAGAACGTGTACCCCAAGGAAGTGGAGGACATCCTGCTCCAGCATCCGAACCTGCGAGACGCCTGCGTGGTGCCGGCGCCTCACGGCGTCAAGGGCGAGGTACCGATCGCGTTCGTCGTGGCCCGCGAAGCGGGCCGGACCACGGAGGATGATGTGCGCCGCTTCTTCCTGGAGCGCGGGGCGCCCTATGCGCACCCGCGCCGGGTCGTGTTCCTGGACGCGCTGCCGCTCGGCGGCACCGGCAAGATCGATCGCACCGGACTCAAGGCGCGCGCGAAGGAGACTGCCCTGTGAGCGGGCCCGATCTCTCGAAGATGGGCTTCAGCCACTCGCCGTTCATGCGCTTCCTCGGCCTCGAGATCATCACCGCCGAGAAGGGCCGGGTGGAGATCCGGCTGCCGTACCGGGAGGAGTTCGTCCGCGTGGACGGCTCCGACTGGCTGCACGGCGGCGTGGTCAGCGCCCTGGCCGACATCGCGGGCGACTACGCGGTGATGTCCGAGACCGCGCCCGGCGTGCCCACCATCGACATGCGGGTGGATTACCTGCGGCCGGCGCGGCGCGGCGACCTGACCGCGGTCGGCAAGACGGTGCGGGTGGGCAAGACCATCTGTGTGGCCGACGTCGAGATCCGCGACTCGATGGGCACGCTGGTCGCGGTGGGCCGCGCGTGCTACGCTGCGCCGCGACCCGCCAAGGAGGGACCATGAGCACCTCGATGCCGCCCGACAACCTGAACGAGATCGGTGTCCTCAAGCGCCGCGAGATCGAGGCGCGCGTGCTGATGCCGGTGCTGGAGGCGCTCGGCGCCAAGTTCGGCCGCGAGCAGGTCTTCGAGACCGCGCGGAACGTCATCATCGACGTGGCGCGCGCGCAGGGCAAGGAGCTGGCCGGACGCATGGGCGGCGACACGCTCGGCCACTTCGCCACCGCGCTCGAGGACTGGAAGAAGGGCGACGCCTACCGCATGGACGTGCTCGAGCAGACCGAGGAGAAGTTCTCGTTCAACGTCACGCGGTGCCGGTACGCCGAGATGTACCGCGCCCTCGGCATCCCGGAGGTGGGCGCGCTGCTGTCGTGCAACCGCGACTTCTCGCTGGTCGAGGGCTTCAACCCCGCGGTGAAGCTGACGCGTACCCAGACCGTGATGGAAGGCGCGTCGCACTGCGACTTCCGTTTCGAGCTGAAGCCCAAGCGCGACGCCAAGTAGCCCCCGCGCCCGCAGCGCCCCGGGGGAATGACGACGTCCGAAAACCGCCAGACGCCGGTGTGTCCGCCGGGCACTATCGCCGCATGGACCTCGACCACGGCGCGTGCTACCGCGCGCTCGAGCTGCGCGACGTTCGCTTCGACGGTCGCTTCTTCATCGCCGTGAAGACGACCGGCACCTACTGCCGCCCGGTCTGCCCGGCGCGCACCCCGCGGCCGGAGAACGTGACGTTCTACCCCACCGCGGCCGCGGCCCAGGAGGCGGGGTTCCGCCCGTGCCTGCGGTGCCGGCCGGAGACGGCACCGGACAAGGGCGCCTGGCGGGGCACGTCGAACACGGTGTCCCGCGCCCTGGCCCTGATCGAGCTGGGCGCCCTGGACGAGGGTAGCGTCGACACCCTGGCCGGCCGCCTGGGGCTGGGCGAGCGGCAGCTCCGGCGCCTGTGTCGCCAGCATCTCGGCGCCTCCCCGATCGCCGTTGCCCAGACTCGCCGGGTGCTGCTCGCGAAACAGCTCATCCACGAGACGTCGCTGCCGATGGCCGAGGTCGCGTTCGCGGCGGGCTTCGGCAGCATCCGCCGGTTCAACGAGACGTTCGTGGCGATGTATGGCCGCGCGCCGCGGGCGCTGCGGCGCCGGAGGGGATCGGAGATCGCGGTTGGGCTGGGGGGAGAGATCGACCTGCTCCTGCGTTATCAGTCCCCCTACGATTGGCCGGGCATGCTGGAATTTCTGCGGCTCCGCGCCATCCCCGGCATCGAGCGCGTGGCCGGGAGCTGCTACTCGCGGACGATCGAGCTGGACGGCCGGCAGGGGACCGTATCCATTCGCCCCGACCCCGACCACGCCCTGCGCGCGACGATCCGCTTCCCGAAGCTGTCCGCGCTGCCCGGCATCATCGCGCGGCTGCGCCGCGTCTTCGACCTCGTCGCCGATCCACTCCCCATCTCCGCGCATCTCGCGAAGGATCCGGCGCTCGCGCCCCTGGTGGCGGCGCGGCCGGGTCTGCGGGTGCCCGGTGCCTGGGATGGCTTCGAGCTGGCGATTCGCGCGGTGCTGGGACAGCAGATCTCCGTTGTTGCCGCGGTCCGCCTGGCCGGGCGCCTGGTCGCCACGCACGGCGAGCCCCTGGCGGAGCCGGATGGCGACCTCACGCACGTCTTCCCGAGGCCGGAGGTCCTGGCGCGCGCGGAACTGACCACCCTCGGCATGCCGAGGAGCCGGGCGGCCACCCTGTCCGCCGTGGCGGCCGCGGTCGTCGCCGATCCGGACGTGCTCTGCGCCAGCCGCGGGCTCGACGAGGCGATCGAGCGGCTGCGGTCCATCCCGGGCGTGGGTGAGTGGACGGCCCACTACATCGCCTTGCGTCAACTGCGGGAGCCGGACGCCTTTCCCGCCGGCGACGTCGGCCTCGTGCGCGCGCTGGCTCATCTGGAAGGCCGGCGGCTGTCGTCACGCGAGCTCGCGGCCCGCGCCGAGCGGTGGCGGCCGTGGCGCGCCTACGCCGCTCAGCACCTGTGGGCGTCGCTCCAATGAAGCGCTACGGCGTCGTGAGCGTCGATCAGCAACGCACGATGAGCGGCCTGGAGTTCGTGC
>DATFUK010000199.1:0-12285 GCA_035260865.1 Candidatus Methylomirabilota bacterium
CATGGCGTCGAGCAGGTAGACGGGCCGGGCCTGGTTCCGGGCCACGGTCTCGATGGCATTGAGCCGCCGCTCGAGCTCGTCCCGCTCCCGGCGATAGCGCTGGCCGGCCGCGATGATGGGCTTGAGCCGCTCGAGCTCGCGCCGGTTGTTCTCGATCTCCGCGGTGAGCCGACGGCTCTCAAGCGACATGCTGAGCCACCAGCCGCCGATGATCAGCACGAGAACGGCCAGGATCCCACCGAACAGCAGGCCGAGGTTGAGCTCGGCGCCGCCGCCACTGGCCGCTCGGCGCGGTCGCTTGGTCGTGGGAGGGGCGAGGTTGACCTTGATCATGCGGGCTTGTCTCCCGGGCGGCGAAGAGCGAGTCCGACCGCCACCGCCAACACGGGGCCGATCTGCTCCGGATCCTCGTCGGCGAACTGGGCCGCGTCGTGCTCGATGCCCTGGAACGGTCGAGCGAGCTCGACCGGGACACCCCAGGACGAGCCCAGAAAGTCATCGAGGCCGGTCAGCTTCGCGCAGCCCCCAGACAGGACGATCTTGCCGATCCTCTCGGACTCCGCCGTCGATGCGAAGTAGTCGAAGGTCCGCTGGACCTCGAGCGACAGCTCCCGGGAGACGGCCTCCAGGGCGGGCACGAGATCATCCCAGTTCACGCCGACCTCGCGTCCCTGCTTGGCCGCCTCCGCCATCTCGACCGACACGCTCAGGCGCTGGGCGATGGCGTCCGTGTAGTTGTTACCGCCGAACGGCACGTCACGGGCGAAGATGCACGCGCCGCCCTGGATGACGTTGGTCTTCATGACGCTGGCCCCGATGTCGATGAGCGCAACCGCGTCCGTCCCGTCACCCGGACTGCTCAGCTCGAACTGGTTCTGCATCGCGAACGCGTCCAGGTCCACCACCACAGCATCGAGCCCCGCCGCTTCGACCGCGGCCACGTACTCGAGAATCTTGACCTTCTTGGTGGCCACCAGGACCACCGACATCGCGTTCGCGGACTGGCTGACCACCTGGTAGTCGAGGAAGACGTCGTCGATGGCGAACGGGATGTGGTGCTCCGCCTCGAGCTGGATGGCGTCTCCCAGCTCCTTCGCGGTCACCTTGGGCAGGGGAACACGCTTGACGATCGCCTCGCGTCCGGAGACCGAGATGACCGTGCTCGTCCCGGTGATCCCCGCCTTCTCGACGCATTCTCGGATCGCGTCGGTCACCACCTGAGGCTCCCGAATGGTGCCTTCGGCGATGACGTCCCGAGGGAGCGGGACGGTGGCGAACGATTTGAGCGCGAGGCCGCCCTTGCTCTGGACGAGCTCCACCACCTTGATCGCGCTCGTGCCGATGTCGAGCCCAAACGTCGTGGGCTTCTTGCCTAGTCCAAACAGCGCCATATTCGGCTCCCGGCCTTCTCCTGACTCTGACCCCACTTCCCGAGGAAGCGAGTCAACTGTCAGCCCGGTGCATTGTGGAAGGAAACGCTATCGTGGTGACAGTTTATAACGGTGCGGTATTTAAACTGTCAACACTTCTTGCGCTACGGCGTGCGTTGCCGCGCTTCGGCGACCCCGACCCGTGGGGTTTCCGAGCGTACTCCGCGTCCGGTACTACCGTCGGCGTGTGGTCCATTCGGAACAGGTGCCTACCCGGTGACTTCCCGGTAGCTGCCCGGCTTCACGATCCATCGCGACGGGATGAGGCCTCCGCCGGTCCGGCCCTCTTCGCAGCCCCAAGCCACCGCCGCCGCGCCGGTGGGGCGCGCGTCGACCAGGCTGGGCGTGGGGGTGCGGACGTGTCCGGCCATTGCCGCGCCCACCAGGCGGGCCGCTCCGGTCTGGCTGAGGCGGTCCGCCACGTAGGTCAGGCCCCGAAGGGTGATGTCGCCGGTGACGGAGAGGCTGCCATTCACGATGATCCATCCGCGAAACGCGCCGGCGGGCCCGGCCGCGCCGTCGCCGATGGTGACCGTCGCGAGGTCGCCCGCGGGGGTCGCATCGGTGATGGGCTGGCCGCTGCCCGTGTCCACGAAGATCACTCCGTCGGGGATCCGTCGGGACGCGTCGAAGGTGACGGCGCCCTGGTAGTAGGTGCCGCGCACGCGAGCGACGGCCTTCAGCGCCTGCAGCTCGGCCGCGCTGAAGGCGAGGTCATCGAAGACGCCGACCGGCTGTTCCTGGCGGATATCGGTCGGCTCGTTCGGGATAGCCGTGTCGCCGCTCCGTCCATGGATCTGGGCTCCGGCCGCGGCGGTCGTTACCCCGGACGACCAGGTTCCCGCGCGATCGCCGCAGCCGCCATCCGCCCGGGCGTCGATGGTGACCCCGTCGCCGATGGTGAGACCGCCTCGCACCGAGAGCCCGGCGGGCGGGTCGGGGAATCGCAGACGAATGAGGGTGGCGCTGATGTCCTGGCGGGCCCGACCCAGCGGACCGAAGTCGCCGGGTACGAGGCCGACGACGGTCACCTCTCGCTGGCGATCGCCTTCTCCGGTGACCGTGAGGCGATAGCCGCCGAGGGGTGCGCCGGACTCCGTCGCGACGCCGAGGAACGCGCTGCCATCGTATGGGGCCGGGGCGGTCGCCGACCACGGGATCCCGTCGGCCGACTCGGGAGTGCTCAGTGCCCACAGCGCGCGCTCGAGCCCGGCTTCGGCGAGCGCCTGAGCCTGCACGACCATGACGTGGTTGCTCGCGATGAGCGGTTCCTGGCCGGTGAGGCCCGAGAGGGTGATGAGCACCGCCGACAGCACGACGAGGATCATCATCGCCAAGGGCAGGACGGCGCCGCGCTGGTCCCGCATCTCACCGGGGTCCGATGTACGTGCTCACGGTGACCGCGCCCCGATGGGCCGAGGCCGCGCCCTGTCCCGGCGGGGCCGGGTAGGTGACCGTGACGGTGACCTGTCGCACGCCCGGGGCCGCGATGCCCGAGCATCCGGGCGCCAGCCCGCAGTCCCGGACGCGGACCGCTCGGCCGAATGCCCCATGCGGCGGAGCCAGCGACGCTTCGTCGCTGATCGGGATGAGATTCGCCCCGGAGCCGACCCCGAGACGGATCTGCTCGAGCCGCTGGGTCGCGAGAAAGGCGGCGACGGATCGGTGGGCGCCTTCGTGTACGCCGAAGCCAGCGAGCGGAAGGAGTGAGATCAAGGCGACCAGGCCGATGGAGAGCACACTGAACGCGGCGAGAACCTCGGTCAGCGACAATCCTTGCTCTTCCGCAAGGAGCGACCGCACGCGCGTCGGCCTACGGGCAAACAGTGGCCGTGGGGGGGGCCAGACAGACGCGGCCGGAGACCGCGACGATCACGCGCAGCGTTCGTCCGCTCGGCAGGTCGGTCACGGTGTACGTCGTACCCGCCGCGGCGTTCCCGAGCGCCTGAAAGATCGCGCTCGACCCGGACGTGACGCTGAGGGAAACGTTCTCCGGGAGCCGGACGTTGCTCGAGGCGCCCGAGAGACCTGGAGCGACGATCGCCGCTCCCGCGCAGTTCGTCGTTCTGAACTGCACCGTGCTCGTCGTATGAGCCACGCAGACCGGCCCATTCGATTTGATCGCCAGCTGCCGCCCTTCGTTGAGGTAGGCGCTCACCGTTCGCGCACCGGCCTCGACCCGGGCACCCCGGAGGTAGTTCAAGAAGGAGGGCATGACCCAGGTGGTGATGACCAGGATCATGCCGACCGTGATGACAAGCTCGACGAACGAGTAGCCGGCCTGGGAGGGCTGCCGTCCGGGCTTCGGAGAACCGACGTATCTAAGCATGGCGGTCCACTGGGTAGCAAGAAGGGGACCAAGGCGGCGTGGGACCGGCCAGGGACCCCGACTTGGGTGCAGCCCGGAGGCGCTAGAACGGCCCGGAATGACCACTACCGGACCCAATAAAATCAGTATCTTGAGCTCCAAGGATCAGCTGCCTTCGACTTCAAGCTGTGGTACCGCTCAGGCCGACATCCAGTCGGCGACACTGATGGTCATCCCAACCGACCACCTTCGCGGATTCGGGGGGCAGCTACGTTCCCTGTAGGGGGACTGGCCGGTGCAGCGTCAGCTTGGCAACACTCCTCCCGGAGCGGATCAGCTCTGGAACTGGGCGAAATACCACGCCAGGAGCGCGTCACCCCAGAAGAGGCTGATGAACCCGCCAAGGGCGAGGAACGGACCGAACGGGATGGGGTCCTTCCGACCCTTACGGCCGGTGACCAAGAGACCCGCGGCGAGGGGTCCGCCCAGGAGGGTGGAGAGCAGAATGCTCAGAAGCGCGAGTTTCCAGCCGAGGAACGCCCCGAGCATGGCCCCGAGCTTGACGTCTCCGACACCCATCCCCGCCTGCCCGAGCACGAGGGTGCTCGCGACGATGATCACGAGGAACACGCCGCCGCCGAGCAGGACGCCCAACAGCGAGGGCACCCAGCCGATCCCGCCCGGTGCCAGACTGAACAGGATGCCCACTGCGATCCCCGGTAGGCTGAGGACGTCCGGGATGATCTGGTGATCGAGATCGATGGCCGTGATCGTCATGAGGCCGGCCAGGAGGATCAAGGCCGAGGCGAGGGCAGTGCCCTGCTCGAAACGGATAAAGGCCAGCGCGAAGAGAATGCCGCAGGCGATCTCCACCGCCGGGTAACGCCACGAGATAGATTCGCGGCACCTGCGGCAACGCCCGCGAAGGAGCACATAGGAGAGAACCGGCAGGTTGTCGTACCAGGCGATCGGGGTTCCGCATCGCGGGCACGCGGAGCCAGGGTGGACGACGCTCCGGCCTTCGGGGAGCCTCGCGATGACCACGTTGAGGAAGCTGCCAACGCAGAGGCCGAAGAGCGCGGTGACGATCAGGGCGGCGACATCGGGGATCAGCACTGCCCAGCCCGCTCCCTATCGCGCCCGCCGAGGTTGCCCTGTTGGTTGTGCACGCGCCTCTCAACTATAACGGGAGGGCCGACGTGTTCCTTGCGAGAAATTAGGCGGGGGAGAGAGCGTCGAGCTCCCTCCCCCGCAAGGCTACGGTCAGCGAGCCGCTACGGTAGGGAGACGCTGGTGCTGTCACCGGAGTTGCTGATGGTGAAGGTACCGGAAGCCGTGGAGGTGTAGGCGTACGCACCCCAGCCGGCCGGGCCCGAGGGGACCGAGGCGAGGAAGGGACCGCCCGGCTGACCCTGCGTGTTCGTGACCACGGTGGTGAGGTTGGTCAGGGCGGTGGGCAGCGTGCCCATGTGGGCGGAGTAGATGCTGACGGCAGACGCGAGGGCCCGGGCATCAGCCTGGGCCTTGGCCAGACGCGCGCGCGCCTGGACGTTGGCGTAGAGCGGGATGGCGATGGCAGCGAGGATACCGATGATGGCGACGACGATCATCAACTCGATGAGCGTGAAGCCGCGCTGTTGGCGCAGCAGCTTGTGCCGCCGGTTCCAGAACTTCGTCATGAACTCTGCCTCCGTTGATCCGGGTGAGATGTTGGTCCCGCGCCGGAGCGGGCGGTGACGCCCGGCCGGCACAGTCGAACCTGGCTGCACATCGTGTGCCACGCGCGGTGGGCACGAAATGGCGTCCGAGAGACTCATTGAGGCGGCTCGAGCAGGGGCCGTGAGCGGGGGCCGAACACCGTCGGGTCGCCGACACGAACACTCATCCAAAAAAGAAGATCACGCGGGGAGGGGTGCCTCGCCCGCGTGATCGGTTCAGCAGGTGCTGCGTTGGTTCAGACCTTACGGCACCGAGACGCTGGTGCTGTCACCGGAGTTGCTGATGGTGAAGGTACCGGAAGCGGTGGAGGTGTAGGCGTACGCACCCCAGCCAGCCGGGCCCGAGGGGACCGAAGCCATGAAGGGACCGCCCGCCTGACCGAGGGTGTTGGTAACCACCGAGGTCAGGTTGGTCAGGGCAGTGGGCAGCGTGCCCATGTGAGCGGAGTAGATGCTGACGGCGGACGCGAGGGCCCGGGAATCAGCCTGGGCCTTGGCCAGACGCGCACGCGCCTGGACGTTGGCGTACAGCGGGATGGCGATGGCAGCAAGGATACCGATGATGGCGACGACGATCATCAACTCGATGAGCGTGAAGCCGCGCTGGTTGCCCAGCATCTTCCGTTTCCGATTCCAGAACCTGTTCATTCCGATTCCTCCTGAGAACTCTTTGGCCTTTCGGCCCAGTATGGAAAGTTGAATTGCTTCTGGCAGTGAGAGATTGCATCTTCGGTGCCACGACTCGGGGAGGGGAAGCCGTCAGGAGGCTGACGGTACTGCCCGGGGCATCCAGCGAGTGCCCCAGAGCCTAAACATCTGATAAAACTTGCTAAATGAAACGAACCCGGCCGCCCGGATCACCTGTCAGCGGTTCTGTCAGCCGGACGGTGATCTGACGACACGCGTAACCGTATCGACGAGGAACGTCATTCGTCGCCCGGCGCGCCACGCTTTGCGAGGCTGTGCTTCTGCAGCTTGTAGCGAAACTGGCGGAAGGTCATTCGCAGGAGTTCGGCGGCCTTGGTCTGCACGCCGCCGGTCCGGTCGAGGGCACGCTGCAGGTAGCGGCGCTCCAAGTCGTCCAGGGTGGTCTCGAGGTCGAGACCCTCGTCCGGAATGTCCACCAGCTCCGGTCCCCGGCTGGGCCGCTCCCGGCGCACCGACTCGGGCAGGGACTCCGCGCTCAGCATATCGCCGGCCCCGAGCACGACGGCACGCTCCAGCACGTTCTCCAGCTCGCGGATATTGCCCGGCCAATGATACCGCTCCAGCACCGACAACGCGTCCGGAGCGACGCCGCGCACGTCCTTGCCGAGGTCCTTGCTGAACTTCTGCAGGAAGTGGGCGATGAGCAGCGGAATGTCCTCGCGCCGCTCGCGCAGCGGCGGGAGATGGATCGGGAGCACGTTCAGGCGGTAGAACAGATCCTCCCGCATCACCCCGTCCCGCACCGCCGTCTCCAGGTCGCGGTTGGAGGCGGCGATGAGTCTCACGTCCGTCTTCACGTCGCGCGTGTCTCCGACCCGCCGGATCTCGCGCACCTGGATCGCGCGCAACAGCTTGACCTGGAGCAGGGCGGGGATCTCGGTGATCTCGTCGAGGAACAGGGTGCCGCCCTCGGCGGCGGTGAAGAGGCCGATCTTGTTCGCCACCGCCCCGGTGAACGCTCCCTTCACGTGCCCGAAGAGCTCGGACTCCATCAGGCCCTCGGGGATCGCCCCGCAGTTGACCGAGACGAACGGCTTGTCGCGCCGGTGGCTATTGAAATGAATCGCGCGGGCGACCAGCTCCTTGCCGGTTCCGCTCTCACCGGTGATCATGACGGTGGAGGGGCTGTCCGCGATCTTGCGGATGGTGTCGAACATCTCGACCATCCGGCCGCTCTTGCCGATGATGTTCTCGAAGCGGTGCTGGGTCTCCAGCTGTTTCCGGAGGTACTGGTTCTCGGCGCGGAGCTGCTTGCGCTCGAGCGCGTTCTTGATGATGAGGTTGACTTCGTCGAGCTTGAACGGCTTGGTGATGTAGTCGTAGGCGCCGAGCTTCATGGCCTCCACCGCGGTCTCGGTCGAGGCCATCGCGGTCACCATGATGACCGCGGTGTCCGGGGAGAGATCCTTGGCACAGCGAAGCACCTGGAGTCCGTCCACCTTCGGCATGCGCAGGTCGGTGATGATCGCGTCGAACGGCTCCCGGCGGATCGCTTCGACCGCGGCGGCCCCGCCTTCGGCCAGGGTCACGTCGTAGCCCGCCTTCTGCAGCGTGATGGCCAGCAGGTCGCGCATGCTCTTCTCATCGTCCACCACCAGAACCTTTGGTTCGCTCATATCTGCCTCGTCTCGCGGCGCCGGCTCCCGGCCCACCGCGTCAGGATGCGATTCGGCTTCATCTGCGGGCGACTCCATCTGGAGCGGGGAGGGTGAGGACGAAGGTCGTGCCCTCGCCCACGCGGCTCCGCACCTCGATCGAGCCGCCGTGCTCCTCCACGACCCGATAGACGAGAGCGAGGCCGATTCCACTGCCCTCCGGCTTCGTCGAGAAGAACGGCTCGAATATATGCGGCAGGTCGGTCTCCGCGATGCCCTGGCCGGTGTCGGTGACGGAGATCTGGAGGCGACCGCCCCGCTCGCGGAGCGACTGCGCTCCGACCCGCAGCTCGCCGCCGTCGGGCATCGCCTGGACCGCGTTGAGACACAGGTTCCATACCGCCTGCCGCAGCCGCTGCGGATCGGCCCGGGTCGGCAGGGATTCGCCGTACTCACGCGACACCTTCAGGTTGGCGGGCAGCGTGCGGTGCTCGATCAAGAGCAGCACCTCGTCGAAGATCTCCGCCATGTTGATCTCGATCGCGGCCATCGGGGCTGGCCGCGCGTACTCGAGGAAGTCCCCCACGATCTGGTTCAGCCGCGCGGACTCGCGCAGCACGATCTCGACGAGCTGGCTGCGGGTATGATCGGGCGGCAGATCGCGGGCGAGGGCCTCGACCGCTCCCGAGATCGACGCGAGCGGGTTCCGGATCTCGTGCGCCATGTTGGCGGAGAGGCGGCCGACCGCGGCTAGCCGGTCCGCCTGGCGCATCCGCTGTTCCATCTGCTTGATGCTGGAGAGATCCTGGCAGACGCCGATGAGCCCGGCCACGTCGCCGGTGCCCGAGCGGAGCGACCAGAACGAGATGCCGACCGGCACCTCCTGGCCGTCGCGCCGCCGCAGGCGGAACTCGTAGCGCGGGGCCGGCTCACTGCCCTCCGAAACGGCCCGCCGGACCTCGTCCAGGTCGACCCCGTCCCCGAAGATCGTGTCCCAGCCCTGGTCGACCGCGTCCGCCGCGCGTACCCCGGTGATCGACTCGGCGGCCCGGTTGAAGGCGGTGACCCGGCCGCCGGGATCCACGCCGACGAGCCCCGAGCCCACCGATTCGAAGATCAGGTCCCGGAAGGCCTGCAGGTCGGAGAGATGCTTGCGCTGGTCCTCCATGTGCTCCTGCAGCTCGTGATAGCGCTCGGCGAGAGCCCCGGTGACCACCGCGACCGCGAGCAGCACCCCCGCGTTCATGAAGACGGTCAAGATCTCCAGGGCGGTGTTCTCGGAGGGGGCGCCCACCTTCAGCATGGGCACGATCGTCCGGCCGAGGACCGGGAGCACGTAGAGCAGGCTGCAGATTCCCGCGACGACGAGGCCGCCCCGCCCGGAGAGCACGAAGCAGGAGGCCACCACGAGAAGCACGTAGAGCGGGATGAAGACGGACTGGGGGCCGCCGGTCGCGGTGATGATTCCGGTGATGAGGATCGCGTCCAGTCCGAACTGGAACCACGCGATCCGCTCCAGCGGCACGCCCCGCCGCTCGCCGAGCGGCAGCACCAGGCCGGCGGCGGCGCCCCCGAGCACCGTCATCACGAACGTCCCGAAGGCATACGGGAACGCTTCCGTGAATCGGAGCAACGCTCCGACCGCCAGCACGATGACGGCCGTGAGCAGTCGCGCTCGGTTCAGCCCCCACAGGGACGAACGGAGTGCCGGCGACTTGGGCAACCAGCAGCTCTCGGGCTACTTGACCAGTGTGACCAGTTTGAAGATCGGCAGGTACATGGCCACGACGAGGCCGCCGACCACCACGCCGAGGAACACGATCATGATCGGCTCCAGCAGCGAGGTGAGGGTGCTGACCGCGGTGTCCACTTCGTCGTCGTAGAAGTCGGCGATCTTGCTCAGCATGGCGTCCAGTGCGCCGGTCTGCTCGCCGACCGAGATCATCTGGGTCACCATCGGCGGGAACACGCCGGAGGTGCGCAGCGGATCGGCCAGGGTCTTACCTTCGGTCACCGCGGCGCGGCACTGCAGCACCGCCTTCTCGACCACCTTGTTGCCGGCGGTTCGAGCGGTGATTCGGAGCCCGTCCAGGATCGGCACGCCGGACTGGACGAGCGTGCCCAGCGTCCGGGTGAAGCGGGCCACCGCGACCTTGCGCACGAGGGTACCGAACACGGGGAGCTTGAGCATGAGCGCGTCGATGGTCGCGCGCCCTCCCTCGGTTCGGTAGTAGGAGCGCAGAGCCATGACCGCGCCGATCATGGCCGCGATGATCAGAAGGATGTAGCTGCGCACGAAGTCCGACAGGATCATGACGACCTTCGTGGGCAGGGGCAGGTCGGCGCCCAGGTCCTTGAACATCTGGGCGAACGTCGGGATGACGAACGTCAGCATGAAGATGACCACGAGCAGCGCCACGCCGATGATCGCGCACGGGTACACCATCGCGGCCTTGACCTTCCGCTTGAGGGCCGCCGCCTTCTCGATGTAGGCCGCGAGGCGCTGGAGGACGACGTCGAGGATACCGCCGGCCTCGCCGACCTCGACGAGGTTGGTGAAGAGGTCATCGAAGGTTCGCGGGTGGCGCCGCAGGGCGTCGGCCAGCGTGGAGCCCGCCTCCACGTTGCGCGCGACTTGACCGGTGACGCTCCGGAGCGTCTTGGACTCGCTCTGCTCGGCGAGGATGTTGAGGCACTGCACGAGCGGCAGACCGGCGTCGATCATGGTGGAGAACTGGCGGGTGAAGATCGCCATCTCCTTGTCCTTGACCTTGCCGCCGAACTTGAAGGACATCTTCGGCGCCGTCTTTTCCGAGATCTTGGTGACGAGGATCGAGCGGCGTCGAAGCTCTCCCACCGCCGCCGAGCGGTCGGGCGCTTCGATCTCCCCGTTCTGGTTCCCGCTGGCGGTGCGACCCTGATAGACGAAGACAGCCATCGTGTAAGCCTCCCCGGTGGTCTACCGTCGGCCGAATGGAGAGCCGCCCGCGACCGCAGCGGCCGCGCCCGCGGGGGCGGCGGGCGCGGTGCCGAGCAGTCCCGCCAGCTCTTCGGGCAACGTGCTGCGGTTCAGGGCCTCTTCCCGGCTGATGCGGCGCTTCTGCACCAGCTCGGCGAGCGACTGGTTCATGGTCTGCATGCCGAACTTCTGTCCCGCCTGCATGGCGGAATAGATCTGGTGGATCTTCTCCTCGCGGATGAGGTTCCGGATCGCGGGGGTCGCCACCATGATCTCCAGCGACATGGCCCGGCCCCGGCCGTCCGCGGTCGGGATCAGCTGCTGGGACAGCACGCCTTCGAGCACCAGCGAGAGCTGGGCGCGGACCTGCGCCTGCTGGCTGGTGGGGAACACGTCGATGATCCGGTTGATGGTCTGCGCGCAGGAGTTGGTGTGCAGTGTCCCGAGCGTCAGGTGGCCGGTCTCCGCGATGGTCAAGGCCGCCGAGACCGTCTCGAGGTCGCGCATCTCACCGACGAGCACGACGTCGGGGTCCTGGCGCAGGATCGACTTCAGCGCGTTCTTGAACGAGTGGGTGTCGGAGAAGACCTCGCGCTGGTTCACCATGCACTTCTTGTGCTGGTGCACGAACTCGATCGGATCCTCGATGGTGACGATGTGCTCCGAGCGCTCGGAGTTGATCTTGTCCACCATGGCGGCCAGCGTGGTGGACTTGCCGGAGCCGGTGGGGCCGGTGACCAGGATCAGTCCCTTGGGCCGGTCGGCCATCTGCTCCACGATCGCGGGCAGGCCCAGCTCGTCGAAGGTCCGGATCTTGACGGGAATGACGCGGATGGCGCAGGCGACCGCGCCCCGCTGGCGGTAGACGTTGCACCGGAAGCGGGCGAGCCCGTGGATGCCGAAGGACAGGTCGAGCTCGTTCTCCTCCTCGAACTTCTGCTTCTGGCCCTCGTTGAGCACGCTGTAGGCCAGGCGCTGGGTGTCGGTCGGGCTCAGCGGCTCGAACTGGCTGATCGGCGTGAGCTTGCCGTTGAGCCGGATCTGCGGGTGCGTGCCCGTCGTGACATGGAGGTCGGAGGCTCCACGCTCGATCATCAAGGTCAGCAGGTCGTGCATCGTCGCCGCCATTAGTTCGCTCGAACCTCCCTATGGACCTGAGTCTATGCCCCAGGCCCCTCAAGGCGCATGCAACCTGCGTTCCAGAATTGCCCGGGTTATTGCCTGCGAACGCGACGGACGCCCAGGCCGTACCGGGAGGGCGAGGGCATCAGTGGCGACAAGCCATTCTAGCCCAGGGTGGTTTTAGCAACCCCCTATTGGGGGAGGCCTCCGCGGAAGGGGGCTGGATGGGTTCCCGGCCGGAATCCCCCGCTGGGTGTAGGTCCGCTGCCTGAAATGAGGGCTAGCGAACGCCTCCGAGGCGCTTCAGAACCTCGCTGAAGGCCTTCTGGGCCTGGTCCTCGTAGAGCACGAAGAGGACCTTCTCCAGGCTCGAGGTCCCGCGCTTGACGTGCTCCACCACGGTGGTCAGCATGGCGTCAGCGGATTGCGCGGCCGGGACCCCGCC
>DATFUK010000200.1:0-11128 GCA_035260865.1 Candidatus Methylomirabilota bacterium
CCCCCCGCTGATTCCCGCGGGCAGCCGGCCCGATGCCTTGGTGCTGGCGCTCGACATCGCGCCCACGATGCTCGCCCTGGCCGGCGGCGCGCCGGGCCCGCAGGTGCAGGGGCGCTCGCTGGTCCCGCTGCTGGGCGGCCGGCGCCCGGCCGACTGGCGCACCTCGTTCCTCGTCGAGTACTGGAGCGAGAACGCGATGCCCTGGCTGGTGGGGATGACCTACAAGGCGGTGCGCACCGAGCGCGCCAAGCTCATCCACTGGGTCAACCGCGACGGGGTGGACGAGCTCTACGATCTCGCCGCCGATCCCTACGAGCTGCGCAACCTCCACGACGACCCGGCGCGCGCGGCGGAGCGGGACGCGCTGCGGCGCGAGCTCGCGCGGCTGGTGGCCGAGGCGCTCGGGCTCTGACCGGTCAGCGGCCGCCCGAGGCCGCGGGCGCGCCCGGGTAGCTGACCGCGAGCCCCGCGCCCGCGTCGCTCTGGATGCCGTAGGGCGGGATCGGGTAGCGGAGGCCGTTCTTGCTGAGCGCGGCCAGGCCCTCGACGACCTTGGGCAGGAAGCGCGGCGGGATCGCCATCAGGAGCTCGTCGTCGGCCACGCCCCCGTAGCGACGCTCCGCGTAGCAGGGGATGGTCAGCGCGGGCTCGCCGGTCTTGAGCGCCTTGCCCCAGGAATCCGCGCAGGCCGACTCGCCCACCGAGGTGAACGACATCTTCTTGTAGCCGATCCACTGCAGCCCGTTGATGAAGAAGATCATCTGCCCCGGGGTGCCGTAGATGAGGCAGATGTCCGGCGGATCGAGGCGCCCGGAGGTGAGCGGGGCCACCGCCATCGCGCGATAGCGCCCGTGGGGTACGCAGTCCATCGCGTGCTGGTGGAGGCTCGCGTCCTCCTGGGTCTTGAACCACACGCCCGCCATGCGCTTGCCGGAGAGCCACTCCTCGTCCTGGGGGTGCAGGCCGATGACCGCGCCGCACTGGGCGCCGATGAGATCCGCCATCGTGATGCCGACCGTCCAGCCGAGCTGGCGCGCCTGGGCCACGATCTGATCGGTGGTGTGCTTGCTCTTGGGCCGGCGGATCTTCGGGATCGCCTCCATCTCCTCGACGGTCTCGAAGAGCTTCATGCCGATGGGGATGGAGCGGAGGCGCAGGTACTGGTTGAGGCCGTTGACGATGGCGTCCCAATCGTAGATCTCAGCGGTCATAGCGTTCTCCGACCCCTTCCACCCTCTCCCCACTGGGGAGAGGGCAGGGTGAGGGGCGTCAGGGGTCTCATGTCAGCGCGCGCCGGAGCTGGCCCAGATGGTTGTCGTCGTGGCCGGCGAGGCTGGCCACCCATTCTCCCAGCTCCATGCGGCCACGCGCGAGGTGGATGCCGCCCCGTTGCCATTGCCCGGGTTCGAGGCCGTCGAGCAGGCCGATCACCTCCCGCCGGCGCCGGCCGAACGCCTGGAGCGCCTCGCGCCCGTCGCTGCGCGAGTACTGACGCTCCTCGGCCCACCGGTCCGGATCGAGCGGATGGCCGATCGCGCCGCCGATGCCCCAGCGCGCCAGCGCCTCCGGGGTCGCGCTCAGCGTGAGGATCGGCGGCTCCTCCACCGTGAGGATGGTCTGGAAGCGGACCAGGAAGAGCTCCTCCACGTCCCGCAGGTGGCACACGATCTCCTTCGGGGCCCAGCTCCGCGCGTCGGGCCGCCGCGACAGGGCGCGGTCGTCCTTTCCGTCCAGCAGGCGGGCCACCTCGTCGGGCGTGCTCCGGAGCCGGGCGACCCGATCGCCGACGGGGCGGGTGAGGTATTCCTCCATGGACGGCATGGCGATCGCCTGGCCCGCGCCTACGGCTTGAACTCCTGGTCGAGGATCTCGGTGATGAAGCGGTCGAGCGAGACCGGGTAGAAGCGGACATTGGGGGCGAGGATCACGCCGGTATTGATGACCTCGCGCTGGGCGAGCTCGTCGAGGGCCCGCTCGACCTGGGCCTGCGGGTTGCGGTCCCAGCGCTGGATCTTGAGATCCTCGCTCTCCAGCGTCACCTGGTGGCGATTGGAGTAGGCGAAGGAGAAGACCCGCGCGATCAGGGCCTCGTCCATCAGCTCGCTCTCCTTGAAGAGGTCGCCGTAGGTCTGGCCGGCGCGCCCGGGAGCGAGGACCAGGCGCGGCGACACCTTGATCTTGCCGCGGATCTCCACCGACGAGGCGGGCTTCGCCTCCTGCGGGCCCACCAGGATGTAGGGCAGCACGTGGTAGCCCGCGATGATGCCGGCCACCGGCTTGCGCAGGATCTCGGTGGTCTCGAAGAGGTGCTTGAGGAACTCCGGGTCGTGCTGCTCGCCGAACATGAGCGCCCGCTAGCCGCGGAACACGGAGACTTCCATGCAGTCGAAGCCGAAGTCGTGCTCGCGGCTCTGGTAGTGTCCGCCCGCGCGCACGTGGTCGAGGTAGGCCTTCACGTCCCGCCGGAACATGCCGGTGTTGTCGGCCACGATCAGGGCGCCCTTGACCAGCCGCGGCTCCACCGCGCGCAGGTAGTCGAGGTAGTCCTCCTTCTTGGCGTCGATCAGGAGGAAGTCCACCGGGCCGCGCAGCAGCGGCAGCACCCGGAGCGCGTCGCCCACCACCACCTTCACGCGCTTGCCGAGTCCCGCGGCCGCCGCGTTGTATTCCACGAACTTGGCCAGGTAGGGATTCTGTTCCACGCACGTGAGTCGCCCGCCGCGGGGCAGGTGGCCGGCCACCAGGATGGCGGAGTAGCCGAAGAGCGAGCCGACCTCGATGCCGCGCCGGGGCTGGTGCTTGAGCAGGAGGCGGCGCAGCACGCGCCCCTTCTCCCGGCCGATGACCGGGAGGGTCCACTCGGTGACGGCGCGGTCCATCAATCGCAACATTCGCGTCGCGGTCTTGGTCATGAGCGGGCCAGAGTGCGGCTGCGGTCCATCAATCGGAGCATTCGCGTCGCGGTCTTGGTCATGAGCGGGCCAGAGTGCGGTTGCGGTCCATCAATCGGAGCATTCGGGTCGCGGTCTTGGTCATGCGCGCGCGGGGATGCGCTCGCGGACTCCGTCGGGGAGCGGATAGCGGCGGTCCCACTTGCCCGCCTTGACGAGCTGCCCGGGCAGGCCGCGGCCCACGATCGCCTGCACGCGCTTCGACGTCTCGATCAGCGCGTCGAGGTCCACGCCGGTCTCCACGCCCATCGCGTGCAGGCAGTGGATCAGGTCCTCGCTGCACACGTTGCCGGAGGCGCCGGGCGCGAAGGGGCAGCCGCCGAGCCCGCCGATGGAGGCGTCGAAATTCGTGACCCCGTATTCCATCGCGGCCAGGATGTTGGGGATCGCCATCGCCCGGGTGTCGTGGGTGTGGAGCGTCCACTCGACGCCGGGGAAGCGCGGCACCAGGCGGTCGAGCACCCGCCCGACCTGCGCGGGATTGGCCATGCCGGTGGTGTCGGCGAGGCCGATGCCACGCGCGCCCATGCCGACGAGGCGCGCGACCACCGATTCGAGATGGCCGACCGGCACGTCTCCCTCGAACGGGCAGCCGAAGGAGCAGGAGATGCCGGCGACCACCGGCACGCCCGCCCGCCGGGCCACCTCCGCGACCGCGGCGAGCTTGGTGAGCGACTCCGCGATGGTCATGTTCACGTTGGCGAGGTTGTGGCTCTCGCTCGCCGAGACCACGGTGTGGATCTCGTCCACTCGCGCGTCCACCGCCCGCACCGCGCCCTTGTCGTTGGGCACCAGCGCCGAGTAGGTGGTGCCGGGGCGCCGGGTGATCGCGGCCATGACCTCGGCGGCGTCGCGGAGCTGGGGGATCGCCTTGGGCGAGACGAACGAGGTCACCTCGATGCGGGGCAGGCCCGCCGCGGCCAACCGGTTCACCACCTCGATCTTCTGGTCCGTCGGGATGAACGCGGGCTCGATCTGGAACCCGTCCCGCGTCCCCACCTCGCAGATCGTCACGCGTGTCGGCAGCTTCATCGTGTCGTCTCCTGTGTCGCTTCCCACTCGTCCCTGAGGATCTCACCCACCCACGCGTCGTGCCAGCGACCGTCCACGAAGTAGTGGTGGCGCAGCACCCCGGCCTGGCGATACCCGGCCCGCTCGAGGCCCCGGCGGCTCGGCGCGTTGGCGAGCACGACCCGGGTGGTGACCGTCTCGAGCCCCAGCTCGCGGAAGGCGTAGCGGGTGCGCAGCCGCATGGCCTCGCCCGCGTACCCCTTGCCCCACTCGTCCTTCTCGCCGATCACGGTGCCGCTCTCCGCGCGGCGGTTGCGCCACTCGATGTGCTCGAGCGCCGCGTTGCCGATCAGCCGCCCGTTGTCCTTGAGCACGATCGCCCACATCACCTGGCTCGGATCGTTGCCTACCCGCTCGAGCCATTCCTCCTCCCACTTCGTGGTGAAGGGGAAGCGGTAGAGCAGGTAGCGCGTCACCTCCATGTCCGCGAACCACCGCTGGTAGGCCGAGAAATACTCCGGCCGCGGCGGCTCGAGCCGGACGCGCTCGCCCTCGAGGATCGGGCCCAGCATGCCTCAGTAGGACCGGGGCATGCCGAGGACGTGCTCCCCGACGTAGGCGATGACCAGGTTGTTGTTGATCGGGGCCGCCCGGTAGAGGCGCGACTCGCGGAACTTGCGCTCGATGTCGTACTCCTCCGCGAAGCCGTAGCCGCCGTGGCAGTCGATGCACGCGTTGCCCGCCTCGATCGCCGCTTCGGAGGCCAGGTACTTGGCCATGTTCGCCTCGGGGCCGCACGGGATGCCCGCGTCGAACATGCGGGCCGCCTTGGTGCGCATGAGGTCGGCGGCCTCTATGTTCACGTGCGCCTTGGCGATCGGGAACTGCACGCCCTGGTTGGCCCCGATCGGCCGGCCGAAGATCACCCGCTGGCCCGCGTAGGCCACCGCCTTCTCGGTGAACCAGCGCGCGTCGCCCAGGGAGTCGGAGGCGACCAGGATGCGCTCGGCGTTCATGCCGTCGAGGATGTAGGAGAAGCCCTTCCCTTCCTGGCCGATCAGGGCGGTGGCCGGGATCTCCATGTTGTCGAAGAAGAGCGCGTTGGTGGAGTGGTTCATCATCATCCGGAGCGGGCGCACGTCGAGCCCCTTGCCCTTCAGCTCGCGGATGTCGATGAGGAAGACGCTGAGGCCGTCCGTCTTCTTCTTGACCTGGTCCACCGGGGTGGTGCGGGCGAGCAGCAGCATGAGGTCCGACTGCAGCACGCGCGAGATGAACATCTTCTGGCCGTTGACCACGTAGCGGTCGCCCTTGCGCACCGCGGTGGTCTGGAGCTTCGTGGTATCCGAGCCCGCGTTCGGCTCGGTCACCCCGAAGGCCTGCAGGCGCAGCTCGCCCGCCGCGATCTTCGGCAGGTACTCGCGCTTCTGCGCCTCGGTGCCGTGCCGCAGGACGGTGCCCATGATGTACATCTGGGCGTGGCAGGCCGCCGGATTGCCGCCCGCCCGCCCGATCTCCTCGAGGATCAGGGCGGCCTCCATGATGCCGAGCCCGCCGCCGCCGTACTCCTCGGGGATGAGCACCGCGAGGTAGCCGGCCTTGGTCAGCTCGCTGACGAAGGCCTCCGGGTACTCGCGCTTGGCGTCGAGCTCGCGCCAGTACTCCGACGGGTACTGCTTGCAGAGGTCGTAGACCGCGGCCTTCAGGGCGCGCTGCTCATCGGTCAGCGTGAACGTCATGTCTGCCATGCTCATCTCCCGGTGAACCGCGGCTTGCGCTTCTCGTTGAAGGCGCGAACGCCTTCCAGCCGGTCGTCGGTGGTGACCGTGTTGTTGTAGGCCTCGATGGCCAGGATCATGCCGGTCTCCAGGTCGGTCTCGCCGCCCCAGTTGACCGCCTTCTTGGCCTGGCGCACCGCGAAGGGGCCATTGTCCGCGATGGTCGCGGCGATCTCGAGCGCCCGGGCCCGCGCCTGGCCGGCGGGGACCACGTGGTTGACGAGCCCGATGGCCTTGGCCTCGCGGGCGTCCACGCGGCGGCCGGTGAAGATCATCTCCTTGGCCATCGGCGCGCCCAGGATGCGGGGCAGGAGCTGGGTGCCACCGATGCCCGGGAAGATGCCGCGCGTGACCTCGGGGACCGCGAACACCGCGGTCTCCCCGCAGACCACGAAGTCGGAGAGCACGGCCAGCTCGCAGCCGCCGCCCATCGCGAAGCCCTCGACCGCCGCGATGACCGGCACCGGGCAGTGGAGCACGCGCGCGGCCGCCGCCTCGAAGACCACGTGCTGGGCGCGCCAGGTCTCGTCGGTCATGCCCTCGCGCTCCTTGAGGTCGCCACCCACGCAGAAGGCCTTGGTGCCCGCGCCGGTGAAGACCACCGCGCGCACCGCGCGGTCGCGGTGGAGCTCCTCGAAGCAGCGCAGCAGGTCCTCGCCCATCATGGTGTTCATCGCGTTGAGCGCCTCGGGCCGGTTCAGCTCCACCGTGACCACGTAGCCGTCGGCGGAGGCGGCGACGTTCAGGGTCTTATAGCTGGATGACATGGCGCTCCACGAGCCCCCGGATGGCCGCGTCGTCGTAGCCCAGCTCGGCCAGCACCTCGGCCGAGTGCTCCCCGAGCAGGGGCGGCACGCGCGCGGCGGGCGGGCGCTCGCCGTCCCACTTGATCGGCAGGGCCACCGCGCGGTAGTCGGGCAGGCGCGGATGCTTCACCGCCGGCAGCATGCCGCTGGCCTCGGTCTGCGGCTCGGTGGCGACCTGGTCCATGGTGGACACGCGCGCCGACGGCACCCCGGCCCGCTGCAGCCGGCCCAGCAGCTCCTCCGCGGTCATGGCGCGGGTGACCGCGGCCAGCGCGGCCTGCAGCGCCACGCGGTGCTCGACCCGCCGCGGGTTGTCCACGAAGCGCGGGTCGCGGGCCAGGTCCGGCACCGCGAGCGCGGTGGCCGCCTTCACGAAGAGCGCGTCGGAGCCGGCCGCGATCATGACCCAGCCGTCCACGACCGGGAAGGCCTCGTAGGGCACGATCATCGCGGTGCCCGAGCCCTGCGGCCGCGGGACCTCGCCGGTGGCGAAGTAGTGGCTCATCTGGAAGACCGACCAGGCGAGCGCGGTGTCGAAGAGCGCGGTGGTCACTTCCCCGCCGCGGCCGGTACGGTCGCGCTCGCGCAGGGCGGCCAGGATGCCCATGACCGCCCACATGCCGGTGCCCATGTCCACCACCGAGACCGGCACGCGCGCGGGCGGCTGGTCCGGATGGCCGTTGATGGACATGATGCCGCCGTAGGCCTGCATCAGCGGGTCGTAGCCGGGGCGGTCCTTGAGCGGGCCCTCGGTGCCGAAGGCGGTGACCGAGCAATAGACCAGCCGCGGGTTGAGCGCGGCGGCGCGCGCGTAGCCCAGCCCCAGCTCCTCCGCGGCGCCGGCCCGCAGCGACTGCACGAACACGTCGGCGCGGCCGAGGAGGCGCTCGACCACCGCGCGCCCCTCGTCGGCCTTGAGATCGACCGAGAGGCTCCGCTTGTTGCGGTTGACGCTCATGAAGGTGGCGCTCTCCTGGCCCCAGAAGGGCGGCCCCCAGGCGCGCGCGTCGTCGCCACGGCCGGTGCGCTCCACCTTCACGATCTCCGCGCCGAGATCGCCCAGGATCTGGGTGCAGTACGGGCCCGCCACGTTCTGGGTGAGATCGGCGACGAGGAGGCCGGCGAGGGGCGCGTGCATGGGGGACTGATTATAGCCCGATCACGACCCCCACCTGGACGGTCGCCCGCACCCCTCGTGGTACGTCTCCAGCGCCCGGTTGGCGTCCATCACCGTCTCGAGCCGCTCGACCACGTCGGCCTCGGTGTAGAACACCGCGCCCCCCGCGGCCTGCTTCCAGTAGGCGCCGTCGGCGGGGCCGGCCCGGTCCACTCGCGGCACACCGGCGGACGCGATCGCGGTGAACGCCACCGCCACCGGCCGGCTGGCCAGGCGCAAGAGCTCGGTCATGCGTCGGCCCGCGGTCCGTGCCTCCATGAGTGTGCTCCTCAGGGCACCCGGGCGCGGAAGGTGAACGCCACCCGCACCTCGTTGCCGATCGGGTTCACGAACGAGTTGTAGTTGATCCCGTACTCGCCGCGGTTGACGATGAACTCGCCGCTCGCCACCAGGGCGGTGTTGGTGATCTGCACGTCGATCGGCACCGCGATCTCGCGGGTCACCCCGTGCATGGTCAGCCGGCCGACCACGGTCGCCCGGCGGCCCGCCGCCTCCACCCGCAGGCTCTGGAAGACCACGGTCGGGAAGCGATCCACGTCGAAGAAGTCGGAGCTGCGCAGGTGCTTGTCGCGCATCTCGATGCCGGTGTCGAGCGACGGCGCGTCGATGGTGAGGTTGATGCGCCCGCTCGTGAGGACCGTGGGGTCCACCATCACGTCGCCGCTGAAGCGCGAGAACCGCCCGTCCGCGTTCATCAGCCGCGAGGTCGCGCGGAACGTGATCTCGCTGGCCTCGGGCTGGATGCGGAAGCGGAGCGACTGCGCGTCCGCCCCGCGAGGCGCCACGAGCGCGGCCCAGATGACCACGGCAACGGTGAGCGCGGTCATGGTCCATCCGGTCCGAGATGGTCGCGGCACGGGGCCTAGTATCGCTCATCCGTCGAGGCGCGCGACGGCACAAATCCGGCCGAGGCGGGAACGCGGTGGTGTAGGCTCGCGCCAGATCATGTTTGCCGCGGGAATCGCCGTCGGTCTGATCCTGTCCGTGGTCGCGATCGTCATGGCGCTCGTCGCCCTGAGCGCGGCGCGCGCGCGCCGGTCCGCCGATTCGGAGGAGCGGGTGGCCGCGCTCGAGGAGCGCGTGCGCGGGCTGGTCTATCGCGTGTGGCAGCTCGAGGGCGGGCCGCACGCGGAGACGCCGCGCGAGAGCCCGCCCGCGGCGGACCCCGCGGCGTACGTCGAGATCGCGCCCGCGCCGCCGCCGGTGGAGCTCGCGCCGCCCCTGGAGGCGCCGGCCCCGGACGCGCCGGTCTGGGGCGCGCCGGGCCCGGTCCCGCCCGCGCCGCCGCGCCGCGGGCTCGATCTCGAGCAGCGCATCGGCGCGCGCTGGGCCACGTGGGTCGGCATCGTCGCCATCCTGGTCGGGGTCGCTCTGTTCCTCAAGTGGGCCTTCGACAGCGCGCTCCTCGGGCCCGCCGCGCGGGTGGCGCTCGGTCTGGTCGCGGGCCTCGTCATGCTGGGAGGCGGGCTGTTCCTGCATCGCCGGCGTGACGTCCCGTATCTCAGCGAGGGTCTGGCCGGCGGCGGCCTGGGCGTGCTGTTCCTCTCCCTCTTCGCGGCGCACGCGCTCTACGGCCTCGTGGGCCCGAAGCCCGCGTTCGTCGCGATGTTCGCGGTCACGCTGCTGGGCACCGCCGTCGCGGTCGTGAGTAGCCGGCTGATCACCGCGGTGCTGGCCGTCCTCGGTGGTCTGCTCACTCCCGTGCTGCTCCAGGTGGACCGGCCCGACGAGCGCAACCTGCTCGCGTACCTGCTCGTGCTCGACGGGCTCGTGCTCTTCGTAGCGCGGTTCCGCACCTGGCTGCAGCTCAACCGGCTGGCGTGGCTCGGCACCGTGCTGCTGCTCCTGCCCGTGCTGGTCCACGAGCCGGAGGCCCCTCGCCCACTCGCGCGGCTGCTCCTGCTCTCGGCCCTGTTCCTGATCTTCCTCGTGGTCCCCCTGTTTCGTGAGCGCGCGGAGGGGCGGCGGACCGAAGGGATCGATCTCACCCTGGTGGTCGCCAACGCGGCGGCCTATTTCTGGGCGGTCTACGTCACGCTCGAAGCCTGGCGCCCGTCGTGGGAGGGAGGCTACGCGCTCGGCCTCGCGGTGCTCTACCGCCTCGTGTCGGCGGACTATGCCTCGCGGGTCCCGGACGACCGGGTCACGGTGGACCTGCACGAGGGCGTCTCGTGGACCTTTCTCACCCTCGCGATGCCGCTGGCGCTGGATGGCCAGTGGGTCACCCTCGCCTGGGCGGTCCAGGGCGTCATGCTGCTGTGGCTCGCCTCGCGATCCCCGGCGCCTGTGGCCGCCTGGGGTGGGCTCGCGGTGCTCCTGCTGGCAGCCGTCCGCGCGGTCGCGCTCGACGACTACTGGTCCGCGGGCGTCAGGCCGGTCTGGAACCGAGCCTTCCTGGTCCACCTCCTGGTGGTGCTCGCCCTCGCCGTCGGGGGCCGCCTGGGCGGACGGGCCCTGGGAGTGCTCGGCGCCGGGCTGACGCCCGCGATTGTGCGGGCCACGCTCTGGGTGGCCGCGGTGGGTACGCTGGCCGTCCAGTTCTGGCGGGAGCCGTCCGGGCACTGGCCGGCGGTCCTGCTGATCGCGGAGCTGGTCGTGGTGGGCGTCATGACCCGGGTGTCCACGTCCCTCGCCTTCGTCGTCGCCACCCCCTTGCTGGCGGGTGTTGTGCTCGCCCGGGTGCTGGGGGCCGATGACGACCTGGCCCGGAGCGCGGCCGGCTCTCTCGTGAGCCTCACGCTCCTGATCCGGGTGGCGGCCTGCCTGGCCGTCGGCCTGGCCGGGGGCGCCTTGACCGGCTCCGCGGCGACTCCACGGGCGGCCGCGGTCGGCCGGCTGCTCTCGGGGGTGGCCGGCCTTGCCCTCCTCTTCGTGCTCAGCGTGAACTGGACCCGGTACCAGGAGGCCCGGGTGGCATCCGCGCGCGCTGGCGGAAAGAACCACCTCGTCGGCGAGCTCCGGTGGCGGACCCAGGTCGGGCTGTCGCTGCTCTGGACGCTCTACGCGGGGATCACGCTGGCCTGGGGCTTCCTGCGCTCGAATCCAGCGGTCCGATATGCCGCCCTCGCGCTCTTCGGCCTAACCGTCTTGAAGGTGTTTGCCGTGGACCTCGGGGCCGTCAAGACCGGGTACCGGATCCTCTCGTTCCTCGTCCTGGGCGTCGTCCTGCTCCTGGTCAGCGTGGCCTATCAGAAGCGGCGGCGGCAGAACGTATAGACCGTTCAAATTAGGTTAGAAGGTTATATAGTCGAGCTCGATGGACACCGCGTTCGAGCTCAATGCCGGCCGCCTCTGCCTGGATTTCACCAATACGGTCCGGGCTCGACCGCTCAGCGAGAAGGTCGATCTCATCCCGGGCTACGGGGACCTGCTGTCCTGGGCTCGCCAGGCCACCATCCTCACACC
>DATFUK010000201.1:0-2463 GCA_035260865.1 Candidatus Methylomirabilota bacterium
GTCTGCACGCAGTGCATGTGGATGGGCACCTTGCCGAGCCGGTCCGCCGTCGCCTTGGCGCGGAGGAGGAAGCTCTCGGTGCACGCCTGCGCCCAGCTCGGCGAGAGCAACACGCGCGTGTCGTCGGACGCGAAGCGCCCGTGCAGGTGCGCGAACAGCGCGAAGTACTCCTCCTCCATCCGCCCGGCGTCGACGTTGACCAGGGGACCGGCGAAGGCCTGGAGGTCCGGCGGCAGCGTCGCCAGGAACGCGGCGGAGTCCAGCACCAGCTTGTCCACGTTCCGGACCCCGGGCGCGAAGGCGAGCCGGATCCCGCTGCGCAGGTAGGTGCGGATGGCCTTCTCGGACCGGCCGCGCGCCTGCGGGCCCTCCGTGTCGAACCCCATGTGGTGGATCGTCGTGCAGCCGCTCCGCAGGTGCCGCCAGGCGGCCAGGGCGGCCATCAGCTCCGGATCGAAGACCGGCATGAAGGCCCAGTCGAGCAGGTTGTTCTCCAGGTAGTCGTTGAGCACGCCCTTCTGGATCGGGCTCAGCGCCCGCCCGTGACTGTGGGCGTCGACCAGCCCCGGCATCAGCAGCTGCCGGCCGTTGCCCATCACCCGGGCGCGGGGATGCCGCCGGCGGAGCGCCGACCAGCCCCCGACCGCGGCGATCCGGGAGCCCGAGACCAAGACGGCCCCGTCATCGAGCACGCCCGGGTCCCCGACGGCGGGGTCCGTGATCACGTGCCGTCCACGCACCAGCATGTCCATGCGCGCACCTCCTGGCCCGCTTCGACCGGGGGCCATCCTGCGCTCGCGTCGGCATGACGGTCAAGGGCGTCGAGGAGCTGGCGGCCCGGTCGGTCAACCCCCCGGCGGGCAAGCTGGCCTTCCGGGAGCGCCTGAGCCCTCGCGAGCAGGAGATCGTCCATCTCACTGTGGGTGGGCTCAGCAATCTGGAAGCGGCCAATCGGCTCGGGATCACCGAGGCGACCGTGGAGGCCCATCTCACCCGTATCTTCCAGAAGCTCGCGCTTCGCGGCCGTGCCCAGCTCACGGCGCGCTATCACGGAAGCGTTGTGGCGCCGACCGACGGCACCGATCGAGCGCGGCGCTAGACTACTGCGGCGCCCGCCAGCAGGTCGTCGAGCACGCGCTCGGCCGCCGGACGAATGAGCGGCTAGGCGCGCGCCGTCGGCCGGGCCGGCTCCGTGGGAACCTGGTACAGGTATTCCCGCAGGTAGCGGATCTCCTCGCCCTTGTCCTGCATGTCCACCCGGATCAGGTCGCGGATCGAGATCATGGAGAGCATCTCCGGGCCCTTGACCACCAGCAGGTGGCGGATATTGGCCTGATCCATCTTCCGCATGGCGGACTGGTAGTCCTCGTCGGGGTCGCCCACGACGATCTGCGAGGTCATGACGTCACCGACCGGCGTGATGTCAGGATCGAGCCCCCGATCCACCACGCGGCGCACGACGTCGCGCTCGGAGAAGACTCCGACCAGGCGCTCGCCCTCGAACACCAGGACGATACCGACATTGTTCGCGCTCATGACCTGCACCGCTCCCCTCACCGTCTCGTCACGCTGTACCATGAAGAGAAATCCGGCCCGCATGATCTCGCGCAGCTTCTTCATTGCCAGCCCTCCTGTGGGTACCGGGCGTTGTCGCGCCGCGGCCGGGCTACGGCGCGGGGCGTGGGAACGGGCTCCCGTCGGACGCGCGCTCGAGTGCGCGCACCTTGTCGCGGATCTGGGGGTTCTCGAGGACTTCGCCGGCCGAGCGGCCGTAGGCGAGCGCGCGGGCGCCGGCCGGCACCACCTCCGCCACGGGCGGACCAGGCGAGCCCGGCGATGGAGGTACGACGCACCCGGCGATGACGACCGGCGCGAGCAGCAGGCACGCGAGCGCTCCCCGCAGCAGCGAATGGCGCACGGACGCCCTCCTCGCCATATGCACGGGCAATCGCCATGCCACACACTCGCGCAATGCAAGGTCCCGCCAAGTCGAACAGTGTCGACGAGCCGCGCCGGCCTCACGTCTGGAGACGCGGTAAAAGTTACCCGCAGCCGGTAAGTTCTCGCCTTCTCCTGGCAAGGATACGATCAGATCATGAAGCGAGGGCTGACCGGCCTGCGCGTCGTGAGCTTCGAGAGCCGCCGATCGGCCGAGGTGGCCGAATTGATCCTGGCCGAGCTGCGGCAATGGAGCGCCCAGGTCGCGACGGTCCCGGTCTACGGATGGGCGCTGCCCGAGGACACCGCTCCGATGCGGGCGGTCATCGAGCGGCTCGTGGCCGGAGCGGTGGACGCGGTGCTGGTCAGCAGCGCCACGCAGATCGACAACGTCTTCCACGTGGCATCGGAGATCGGGGCGGCGGATGCGCTGCGGGAAGCGCTCCGAAAGCGAACGGTGCCACCGTCCTGCTGGAGCGCAAGCGGCGCGCGTAAGTAGCCGGGTCCGATTTACCGGGTAAAGAA
>DATFUK010000202.1:0-2272 GCA_035260865.1 Candidatus Methylomirabilota bacterium
GGTCAGACCGCGCTGGCGCACATGCGGCACTTGCGCGCGTCGGCCGGGATCATCTCCTTGCACTCCGGGCAGGTCTTCGTGGGCGGGGCCTTCTCCGCCGGCGCCGGCTTGAGAATCGCCTTGGTGATCATGAACACCACCGCCGCGATGATCACGAAGTCGATCAGGTTGCCGAGGAAGGCGCCGTAGGTGATCGCCGCGGCCGGGCTGCCGTCGGCCTTGCGGGTGAGGACGAAGGCCGCCTCGCGCCAGGCGCCGCCCGGGACCGCGAGTCCGATGACCGGCATCAGCAGGTCGCTCACGATCGAGCTCACCACCTTGCCCACCGCGCCGCCGATGATGACGCCCACCGCGAGCGCGAGCGCGTTGGTCTGCAGCAGGAACTTGCGGAATTCAGAGAACATCGGGGCCTCCCTTGGTCGTCCCGCGGCGCCGCCGCCCGGCTCCGAGCGCGGCCGGTCGGGGTCCTTCGGTTCGCTCCGGATCGTGCCCGGCGCCGGGGAGGTGTAGCACACCCGCGGCGGGCCTCGGCAGACCGCGGGGTTGCCGGATTCCGGCTCCGCCCGGGCTCATCCGCGCCCGGATCGAGGGCTCGGAAGTTCGGCTGCAGCGCGCGGAATGCGCATGATGCGGGCGCGGAATGGTCGGATGCGGCTACATCCGTGGCGCGATTGCGTCTCGGCGCCCCCCCGCGTCGAGCGGCGTTCGGACGCCGGTGCCTCGCCCGCGCCGCGAATCACGGGGCTCGTGGCGATGCCGTGCGCCGCAACTCCCGGGGCCGCACCGGTGGCATGGGCAATGCATCGTTAAGGAATGGGAAGTGTGGCGCCCGCGTGTCGGACGCCTTCGAAGGGACCCTGCGCCGGGACCTACCGGTCCCGCCCGAGGCTCAGATGGCAGTCAAAGGCGGAAGGCTCGAGTTGCTCGTGCCGCACATCGTCCGGGGCCAGTTGTTCCGGCCTGGCTTCGTGCGGTTCTCGCTGCGCCTCGGAGCCGCGCGTCAGATGCCGGCGTGGGCCAAGCTCCAGTTCACCGGCGGCGGCATCAGCCCCGAGGAGCTGGACCAGGTCCTGGGGCGGATCAAGAGCCTCGAGTCCTGGGTGGACGAGTGGCAGACCCTGGGCCGCCACTACGAGACCCTGGGCCAGGAGGCACAGGCCGAGGGCCGCAACGACGACGCCGCGCACGCCTACATGAAGGCGTCCTCCGCCTACTCCTACAGCCAGTACGTCGTGTTCCTGGATGTCAGCCGAAAGCGTCTGCTCCACGAAGCCTGCGTCCGGGCCTACGCCGCGGCCGCCCCGCTGCTGAACCCGCCCGCCCAGCCGTTCGTGGTCGGCTACCGCAGCACCAAGATGAAGGGCTACCTCCGGGTCCCCCCCGGCGCCACCCTGGCCCCGGTGGTGGTGATCATCAACGGCACCAACTCGGTGAAGGAGGAGCTCCACGACTGGAGCGAGTGTCTGCTCGAGCGCGGGATCGCGACCATCACCTTCGACGGCCCGGGCATGGGCCAGACCTTCCGCCGCATCACCATGATCGCCACGCCCCACTCGGTGGGTGCGGCGATCCTCAACGCGATCGAGGCCCATCCCGAGCTGGACGCCGACGCGATCGGCTTCATGGGGCTCTCGCTCGGCGGCTACATGGCGATCCGGATGGCCGCCAGCGACGCGCGCATCAAGGCGGTCGCCGCGATCAGCCCACCCTACGCCGCGAGCATCTACTGGAACGTCACCCTGGCCGCGATGCGCCGCGAGTTGGCCGCGCTCTACGGCATCACCGAGGCCGAGATGGGTGCCTCGATCGAGCGTGTCACGCTCGACGGCGTGATCGACAAGCTCGAGGCGCCGATGATGATCGTCGGCGGCGGTCACGATCACCTCACGCCCAGCAGCGAGGCCTGGAAGATCTTCGAGGAGGCGCGCTGCGAGCGCGAGATGGTGTTCTACCCGCGCGGCGCCCACGAGTGCTTCAACGTGATCGAGGACGCGCGCCCGCGAGTCTCCGGCTGGCTCTCGCGCCAGCTCGAGAAGCATCGCAGCCGCGTCGCGCGTCCCGCCTGGGAAGCCGATGGTGCCGATTCCGGGAACGCCGCCGAGGCCGTGGATCCGGACTTCGCCGAGGCCCTCACCGGCGACGTCCCGCGCCCGGTGTGGAACGAGATGCGCTCGCCCGGCATCGCCGCCCGCTGGAACCCGTGGTCCGGCCACGACCGGGTCCCGATCGAGGTGGTGTGCCGTTCGATCCCGGGGCTGAACGGCAACGGGAA
>DATFUK010000203.1:0-6712 GCA_035260865.1 Candidatus Methylomirabilota bacterium
TGGAGCCGCTGCCGATTCTGCCCGCCGTGTTTCCCCTGATCGTCGACCTCGACACCGGCTTCTACGTCCACCGCCAGGGCCTGAGCGCGGTGCTCATGGGCGGCACCGACAAGGACCTCAAGCCGGGCCACGACACCACGGTGGACTGGGAGGCCTTCGACGCGGTCTTCCGCGCCGCGGCCCTCCGGGTGCCGCCGCTGGCCGAGGCGCAGGTGATGCGCGCCTACGCGGGCGTGCGCGATCTCACGCCCGACTACCACGGGATCCTCGGCCCCGCTGCGCAGGCGCCCGGCTTCCACGTGGCCTGCGGCTTTTCCGGGCACGGGTTCATGCATTCGCCCGCCATCGGCATCCTGATGACCGAGATGCTCCTTGACGGCCGCGCCGGCAGCATGGATATTCAAGCCCTGTCCCTCGACCGCTTCGCCGCGGGAAGGCTGCGCGCCGAAGCCAACATGTTCTGAGCGCTGATACAGGAGGCAGGATCGATGCTGAAACGGTTCGGGCTCGCGGTGATGACTCTGGCCCTGGTCGCGGCGCTCGCCGGCGGCGCGGCTGCGCAGCAGTCGCTCACGTGGACGGCCGGCGCGGTGGGGGGCGGCTGGTACACGATCTCGGGCGGCATGGCCGAGCTCCTGCGGGAGAAGGCCGGCCTCAACATCAAGGTCATCCCGGGCGGAGGCACCCAGAACCCGCTGCTGGTCGAGAAGGGCGAGGCCGATCTCGGCATGGGCCTGCCGCCGCTGCTGGGCGCCGCGCTCCGCGGGGAAGACCCGTACCCCGGTCAGAAGATGGAGAAGCTCCGCGCGCTCGCCGGCAACATGAGCCTCAACACCTTCCACTTCTACGTGGCCGCGGACTCGCCGTTCGCCAAGATGACGATGGAGGAGATCTTCAAGACCAAGAAGCCGATGCGCCTGGCCATCTCCAAGCCCGGCTCCTCCGACGTCTGGGTCTTCGAGAAGATCATGGAGTTCTACGGGTACTGCCAGGCCGGCAAGGCGCCGGACTGCTACAAGACCTGGGAGACCGCGGGCACCAAGTTCTTCCGCGGGTCCTACTCCGAGCAGGCGGGCGCGTTCAAGGACCGCAACGTGGACGGGACGTTCACCTTCCTGGCCCTGCCCGGGGCCTCCATCACCGAGGCCTCGGTCGGGCGCGACCTGAAGATCCTCGCGTTCCCGAAGCCGTTGCTGGAGTTCCTCGGCAAGTTCGGGATGGGGGAGGGCGTCATCCCGGCCGGCACGTATCCGAAGGCGGCCAACGGCAACGAGCCGGTGGTCTCCGCCACCATGGGCACCACCATCACGGTGGCCAACAGCATGCCGAACGAGATGGCGTACAACATCACCAAGGCGCTGAACGACAACGCGGACCGCGTCCGCAAGATCCACGGCAGCCTGGCCGACTACGACCCGTCCAAGGGGCATCTCTTCCTGGGCGTCGCGCTGCACCCGGGCGCCGAGCGGTACTACAAAGAGAAAGGCTGGCTCAAGTAAGGGGTAGCGAATCAGAAAGCTCGAGGGGTGGGTTTACTGGGCGGCGGGCGCCTACGCGGCGTCGGCCGCCCTCTTCCATCTCTACACCGCGGGGTACGGCACGCTGGAGCCGCGGCTGCAGCGCTCGGTGCACCTGCTGTTCCTGATCCCGCTCGTCTTCGCGGCCTTCCCGTTCAACGCGCGCTCCCCGCGCACGAGGCCGAGCGCCTTCGACTGGCTGTGGATCGCGCTCACCGCGATCGGCAGCCTGTACCTGATCTGGGACGCGGACCGCCTCAACCACCGCTGGGAGGGCGCCTCGCCGGTGCTGCCCATCGAGGTGGTCATCGGCTCCATCATGGCCGTCCTGGTCATCGAGGCCTGCCGCCGATCGCTGTCGCCCTGGATGGCGGTCACCATCTGCGTCTCGCTCGTCTACCTGGGGACCAGCCAGTGGATCCCCGGACTCTTCAACTTCAAGGGCTACCCGTTCCCGCGGATGGTCGAGTTCGTGTACCTGGCCGGCGATGAGGGCATGTACGGCTTCCTCACCGGCATCTCGTCCAACATCCTCTTCATCTACGTCCTCTTCGCGGCGGTGATGATGAAGGCCGGGGTCGGGGAGTTCGTCATCGACCTGGCGGTGCGCCTGGCCGGGTGGGCGCGCGGCGGGCCCGCCAAGATCGCGGTGATCGCCTCCGCGCTCTTCGGGACCATCTCCGGGTCCACCGTCGCCAACGTCTATGCCACCGGCTCCTTCACGATCCCCCTCATGAAGAAGGGCGGCTACACCGCCAAGAACGCGGCCGCCATCGAGGCCATCGCGGGCACCGGCGGGCAGATCATGCCGCCGGTCATGGGCGCGGGCGTGTTCATCATGTCCGAGGTCACCGGGATCTCGTACTTCGACATCATCAAGGCCGCCGCCATCCCGGCCATCCTCTACTACGTAGGCCTGATGGCGATGGTGCACTTCCTGGCCCTCCGCTACGGCATGCGGCCGGTCCCGCGCTCGGAGCTGCCCTCCTGGGGGCCGGTCCTGCGCCGCGGCTACTTCGTCATCCCCTTCGGCCTCATCGTCTATCTGCTGGCCCAGGGCTACTCGCCGACCGGCGCCGCCTTCTACACGATCGCGGTGACCTTCGTGCTCTCCTTCCTCGACCGGCAGACGTGGATGACCCCGCGCCGATGCTGGGAGGCCCTCACCGAGGCCTCCTTCTCCGCCGCGACGATCGCGGTGGCGCTGGCCGGCTCCGGCATGATCGTGGGCGTGCTGACCCGGACCGGCGCCGCGCTGGCCTTCAGCGGGGTCGTGGTGGAGATGGCGAGCGGGAGCCTGCTGGTGGCCATGGTCCTCGTCTTCGTCGTGGTGTCGGTGCTCGGCACCGGGATCCCGACCACCGCGGCCTACGTGATCGCGGTCACGGTGGGCGCGGCGGCCATGGGCAATCTCGGCGTCGGCCTGCTCGCGGCCCATCTCTTCGTGTTCTACTACGCGGTGCTCTCGGATCTCACGCCGCCCGACGCGGTCACCGCCTTCGCCGCCGCCAACATCGCGGGGGCCGACATGTTCGCCACCGGCATCGAGGCCTTCCGGCTGGGCGTCGCGGGCTTCTTCGTGCCGTTCGCCTTCGTCTATCACCAGGAGCTGCTCCTCCGGGGGACCTGGTCACAGATCCTCCTGATGTCGGCGCTGGCCGCGGTCTCCGCGATCGCGCTGGCGTCGTTCGTGGTCGGGCACGCGGTGGGGCCGGTCGCGGGCTGGCTGCGCTGGCTGTGTCTGGTGGCGGCCGGGATGCTGGTGGTGCGGACGGGCGCGATGCAGGCGGTGGGGCTGGCCGTCTACGCGGGCATCCTGCTGCTGAGCGCGCGACAACGCCGGGAGGCGCTCGCGGTCAGCGGAGCCTGAGGCGCGCGACGAGACCTTCGTCGGCGGGCGGGAACTCGTAGCGGCCCAGATCGGCCGGCGCCACCCATGCGATCTCCTGGCCTTCCGCGGCGCGCGGCTCGTTCTCGATCGCGCAGCGAAAGAAGCGGAGCCTCACCGTCTTCTCGGGATAGCGCCACTCGACGTCGTCCAGCAGCTCGCCGACCGTCACCGCCGCGTCGAGCTCCTCGCGGATCTCCCGGACGAGCGCCGCCTCCGGCGTCTCGCCGGCCTGCCGCTTTCCGCCGGGAAACTCCCAGAGCCCGCCCAGGTGGCTGCCCGCGTGCCGGCGCGCGATGAGAATCCGTCCCCCGCGCTCGATCACCGCCGCCACGACGTCTATATGCCCCTCACTTCGCTCGGGGCTCGCAGGAGGCCTGATCGGCTCGGGGCTCGCAGGAGGCCTGATCGGCTCGGAGCTCACGCGAGGGCTGTCTTGCTGGGGGCTCACGACGCCGTCCACCCCCCGTCCACCGCCAGCGTCGATCCGGTGACGTACCGCGAGGCATCCGACGCCAGGTAGAGGCACGCGGACGCGATGTCGTCCACGTGCCCGGCGCGCCCGATCGGGATGCGGTGCTGCAGCATGTTCCGCCGGAACTCGCTCACCCCCGCGTTGATCACGGTGTCGATGGTGCCGGGCGCCACCACGTTGACCCGGATACGGTCGCCGACGAGCTCGACCGCGGCGGCACGGGCCAGCGCGTTGAGGCCGCCCTTGGAGGCGACGTAGGGCGAGAAGAACGGGGCGGCCGCGGTGCCCATGGCGGAGCCGATGTGAATGACGCTCCCGCCGTCGCGCTCGCGCATCGGCCCGGTCACGAGCTTGGTCAGCACGAAGGCGCCGACCAGGTTGATGCGGAGCACCTCCGCGAAGTCGGCGGCGGAGATCTCGGTCAGCGGGGACTGCAGGCGCACCGCCGCCGAGTTGACCATGATATCCACGCCGCCCCACTCGCTCCGCGCGGCCGCCACCAGGCCGGCCACGTCGCTCTCCACGCCCGCGTCCCCCGCGACCGCCAGCGCGGCCCCGCCGGCGGCCCGGATCGCGGCCGCGACCTCCCGCACCGGCTCCGGCCGGCGGCCGAACACGGCCACGCGTGCGCCCTCCCGCCCGAAGCGCTCGGCGACGGCCCGGCCGATTCCGGTGCCGCCCCCGGCCACCAGCGCGACCTTGCCGTCAAGCGCGCCCATCGGTCCGATAGCTCGCGCAGTAGCGCTTCATGGGGCAGGGACGGCAGCGCGGTGCCCGTGCGGTGCACCAGGTCGCGCCGAAGTCCATCAGCGCCTGGTTGTAGTCGTAGGACCGCCGCCGCGGCACCAGCGCGCCCGCCAGGTCCCACATCGCCTTCTGGCCCCGCAGCCGGGCCAGACGCCGCGGCCCCAGGAACACGCGCCCCAGCACCCGGCGCACGTTGGTGTCCACGATGGGCACCGGGCGGCCGTAGGCAAAGCAGAGCAGCGCCCCCGCGGTGTAGCGGCCGATGCCGCGCATGCCCCGCAGCGCGCCCGCGTCGTCGGGCAGGCGCCCGCCGTAGCTGGCCACCGCCTCGCGCGCGATCCCGTGCAGGTTGAGCGGGCGCACGTTGTAGCCCAGCGGGTACCAGAGGCGGCGCACGGCGTCGGGCGTCGACCCGGCCAGGGCCTCGAGGGTCGGGTAGCGATCGAGGAACTCGTGATACTTGGGCACGACGCGCTCGACCTGCGTCTGCTGGAGCATGATCTCCGAGACCAGGATGTGGTACGGGTCCTCGGTGCGGCGCCACGGCAGGTCGCGACGATGTCGGCCGTACCAGTGGAGCAGGTGGCGGCGGAAGCGCGAGCGGGCCCGGGAATCGGGCGATGCGGTGGGCGGCACGGCGGCCATTGTGTACGAGTCGGCCCGGGCCCGCAAGTTGACAGGCGCCTCACGCGCGACAACAATGAGCCCATGCGCGATCTGGCCGCCGAGTACCACGCCGCCCGCCACGCGGCGGCCCTGTTCAACCGCTCAGCGCTGGGAAAAGTCAGCGTGACCGGGCGCGATCGGCTGGCGTTCCTCCAGGGCATGCTGACCAACGACGTCAAGGGACTCCAGCCGGGCCAGGGCGCGCCCGCCGCCTTCCTCGACGCGCACGGCAAGGTCACGGTGCTGCTGGTCGTCTACGCGACCGCGGACCAGGTGCTGATCGAGCTGCCCGCGAGCCTCACCGAGAAGACGCTCCAGACCATCGACCGCTACCTGATCTCGGAGAAGGCGTACTTCGAGTCGGTGGACGACGCGTTCGCGATCCTGTCGGTGCAGGGGCCCGCCGCGCGCGGCCTGCTCGAAAACCTGGCCGGCGTCGCGCTCGATCTCGCGCCCTACGCCCACGCCGAGGTCACGATCGGCGGCGCCCCGACGCGGGTGATCAACCGGTCCGAGGGCCCGGGGCCCGGCTTCCACTGCTGGGTGCCGGCCGAGCACGCCGCCGCCGTCCGGAGCGCGCTCGAGTCGGCCGGCGCGCGGCCCGCGGGAGACGAGACGCTCGCGGTGCTGAGGATCGAGGCCGGTCAGCCCTGGTATCCGCAAGACGTGGACGACTCGGTGATCCTGCCCGAGACCCGCCTCGACGCGCTCGTGAGCTACACCAAGGGCTGCTACATCGGCCAGGAGACGGTGGCACGCGTGAAGTATCGCGGGCACGTGAACCGCGCGCTGAGCGGCCTCGTGATCGAGGGCGAGCGGGTTCCCGGCGAAGGCGCGCACGTGACCGTGGACGGCAAGGAGGTCGGCCGCGTCACCTCCGCGGTGCGGTCCATCGCGCTGGGCCGGCCGATCGCGTTCGGCTACGTGCGGCGCGAGCACTTCGAGCCGGGCACCGCGGTCAAGGTGGTGGACGGCGCGGGCGAGCAGCCGGCCCGAGTCGCCGCGCTCCCGTTCGTCGAGACCCCGCGGGCCTGATCGAGCCCCCGCGCATGTCGTCCCCGTCCCGTCCCGCGAACCGGCTCGCCTCCGAGACCAGCCCGTACTTGCTCCAGCACGCCCACAACCCGGTAGACTGGTACCCGTGGGGCCCGGACGCCTTCGAGCTCGCGCGGCGCGAGGACCGGCCGGTGCTGCTCTCGGTGGGCTACTCGGCCTGCCACTGGTGTCACGTCATGGAGCGTGAGTCGTTCGAGAACGACGAGATCGCCGCGCTCATGAACCGCCTCTTCGTGTCCATCAAGGTGGATCGCGAGGAGCGCCCCGACGTGGACCAGATCTACATGCAGGCCGTCCAGTCCATGACCGGGCACGGCGGCTGGCCTATGACCGTCTTCCTCACTCCGGACGGCGTGCCCTTCT
>DATFUK010000204.1:0-13928 GCA_035260865.1 Candidatus Methylomirabilota bacterium
GTGGTGGAGGCGCGCTCGTACTCGCGGATCTCCGGCGCCACCTCGTGCGAGGTGGTCACCGCGATGCCGGGATGCCGCGCCGCGATCAGCCGCGCCGCCTCCGCCTCGTGACGCGGGTTGGCGTAGGCGTGCAGGAACACCACCGCGATGGCCTCGACGCCCGCCTTCGCGAGCGCGTCGGCCCGCGCGGCCAGCATCCGCGTGTCGAGGCGGCGCGCGATCCGGCCGTCGGCGCGGGTGCGCTCGGTCACCTCGAGACGCAGCTGGCGCGGCACCAGCGGCTCGGGTTTGGCGATGGCCAGGTCGTAGAGCTCGTACTTGCGCTCCCGCCCGATCTCGAGCGTGTCCGCGAAGCCCGCGGTGGTGATGAGGCCGGTCACCGCGCCCTTGCGCTCGATCAGCGCGTTGGTGAAGAGCGTGGTCGCGTGAACGGTCCGGGCGAACGAGCCCGGGTCGAGGCGCGCCTGGGTCAGCAGTCCGGCGACGCCGGCCGCGACCGCGCGCGCCGGGTCGTCGTGGGTGGTGAGGACCTTGCGGCTGACGCTCGTGCCCGCGTCGTGGTCGTAGACCACGAGGTCGGTGAACGTTCCCCCGATGTCGATGCCGAGCGAGTACTGGGCCACCGCGCGGGCTCCCCTACCGGACCTTGAGCTTCAGGTCCTCCGCCGGGGCCGAGTACGAGAACCCGGGGATGAGGCCGGCGCCGCCCTCCTCCACGCGCGGCCCGATCCCCCAGATGAAGGCCAGCTCGTAGATCGGCACGTTGACCGCCTTGTCCACCAGGATCTTCTGGATCTGCGCGAGCACCGCCTCGCGCTTCTTCGGATCCATCTCCCGCCCCTGGCGCGAGTAGAGATCGTCGATCTCGGGCAGGCTCCCGTACGCGTAGATGCCGTTCTTGGTGACGTAGGGCTCGAGCCGCGTGGCCGCATTGCCGAACGCCGCGGTGATGACCAGGATCACCCCGTGGAGCTTCTTCTCGCGCCACGCGGTGAAGTACGCGGCGCGCTCCATGGTGCGCGTCGTCGTGCGGATGCCCACCGCCTGCAGGTACCCCTGGATGGCTTCGCCCATCGAGGTGTAGGGCGGGAACGGATAGAAGTCCCCGCCGTCGAAGCCGTTGGGATAGCCGGCCTCGGCCAGCAATTTCTTCGCCTTGGCCGGATCGTAGGCGGGCGGCTCGTAGTGGACCGCGTACTGGAAGATGCGCGGCACGATGCTGCCGGTCAGCCGCGAGAAGCCGAGCGTCTCCGCCTGGTTCACCGCCTGGCGGTCGATGGCGAGGCTGGCCGCCTGGCGGACCCGCAGGTCGTGCCAGGGCGACTTCGGATCCCACTGCTCGGGCAGCTCGAGCCAGAACGCACCCGAGAGCAGCGGCGCCTTCAGGGTGAAGCCGGGCGTCTTGCGGATCGCCTCCGCGGTCGGCCCGGTGAGCAGGTAGGCGATGTCCACCTCGCCGCTGCGCAGCGCGGCCGCGCGGGTGGTCTCCTCCGGCATCGAGCGCATGATCAGCCGCTTCACCGAGGGCGCCTTCCGCCAGTAGCCGTCGAAGGCCTCCATCACGATCTCGACGCCCGGCTTGAACGACACCACCTTGTAGGGCCCCGCCCCGACCGGCGCGGTCTTGAAGCCGTCCTCGCCCACCTGCTGCACGTACTTCTTCGGCACGATCCACGCCGCCCCCGACGCGGTCGTCCCGTAGAACGTCATGAAGTCGGCCCACGGCTCCTTCAGCACGAAGCGGACCTGGGTCGGCCCCAGCACCTGCACGTCCTTCACCTTCTCCTTGAGCAGCGTGGCGCTCGCGCCCTTGTAGCGCTCGAAGGAGAACTTCACGTCCTCCGCGGTGACCGGCTCGCCGTTGTGGAAGCGCGCGTTCTTGCGGAGGGTGAACGTGTAGCTCAGGTGGTCCTTCGATTCCTGCCACGACTCGGCCAGGCTCGGGGTGTTGAGCCCGCCCGGCATCGGCTTCACCAGCGCGTCGTGGACCGCGTAGAGCACCATGAACGGCGTGCTGAACGCCTCGGTCTCCGCGGGGTCGAGCCAGCGGGCGGCCAGGGTGACGTGCAGGCCCCAGCGCATCTCGCCCTCGGCGGCGACGGCGGGCGTGGGGCGGGCAACGCAGAAGCTGGCCAGGACCAAGGTTGCCGCGAGCACGGAGAGCGGGGCGAGCCCGCGCGAACGAGGAGTGATCATGGCGAGAACCGTAGGGCCCGCGGCGCGTCCCGTCAAGTGGGGCGGTTGACAGCGCGCGGGCGGGGCGCCCATACTCCCGCCACTTTCCGGTAGCTCAACCGTCCAGCCCTCGACGGAGGCAATGACGCCCCCAGGATCGGGTCCCCGGACAACTCTTCCAAGTGGCCCTCGGCCGCGCTCGCGGCCGAGCGGGGGAGGTACATCCATGCCCCAGGCACATCCTCATGATCCGTCCGTTCACCCGATCGGCCGACGCGCGTTCCTGAAGGGCGCCGCCGGCGGCGCCGCGGTCGCCGCGGGCCTCGAAGGCATCCTGGCCGCCCGGCGCGCGCCCGCCTTCGGCCAGACCGCCGAGGTTCACCTGCTCCAGTGGGTGGACTTCATCCCGGAGGGCGACGTCGAGCTGCGGAAGCTCTTCGCCGAGTACAGCGCCCAGAACAAGGTCAAGGTCACGCTCGAGACGATCAACGCCAACGACCTGCAGGCGCGGATCACCGCGGCGATCCAGTCGGGCTCGGGCCCGGACATCATCATGATGCTCCACAACTGGCCCCACCTCTACGCGGGCGGGCTCGCCGACGTCTCCGACCTCTGCGAGTGGAAGGCCAAGGACCAGGGCGGCTACTACTCGCACTCGGAAGCCGGGGCCCGTAGCGGCAAGCGCTGGCTGGCCCTGCCCTACAGCACGGGCGGCAGCCTGATCGCGTACCGGCGCTCGTGGTTCGCCGAGGTGGGCGCGAACCAGCCGCCCGCCACGCTCGAGGAATACCGGAAGATCGGCGCGGCGCTCAAGAAGAAAGGCAAGCCGATCGGGCAGACCCTCGGCCACACCTTCGGGGACGCGCCGACCTGGACCTACCCGCTCGTGTGGTCCTTCGGCGGGGCCGAGACCGACCCGAGCGGCAAGAAGGTCGTGCTCAACTCCAAGCAGACCATCGAGGCGGTCAAGTGGATGGTGGCGTTCTGGAAGGAGTGCTGCGACGAGGGCGCGCTGGCGTGGGACGACACCAACAACAACCGCGCCTTCCACGCCAACGAGATCTCGGCCACGCTCAACGGGGCCTCCATCTACATCTTCGCCAAGCGCAATCCCGACAAGGTCAAGAACGAGGCCGGGCAGCCGATGTGGAGCGACATCGCGCACTTCGGGATTCCGGCCGGCCCCAACGGTCCCACCCCGCCTTACTTCGTGCCCTTCTCGCACGGGCTGATGAAGTATTCGAAGAACCAGAAGGCGGCCAAGGAGTTCCTCCGGTGGCTGCACTCGAAGGAGACGTTCGGGAAGTGGTTCGCGGTCGAGAACGGCTACAGCGTGGGCGCCACCACCGTCTGGGAGAACCATCCGATGTGGGACACGGTGGACGACCCGCTGAAGTCCTTCCGGGTGGCCGCGCGCGGCTCGCGGATGATCGGCCACGCCGGCCCGGCCACCGCCAAGGCCACCGAGGTCTACACCAAGTACATCATCACCGATATCTTCGCGAAGGCGGTCCAGGGCATGTCGCCCGCGGACGCGGTGAAGTGGGGGGAGTCGGAGCTGAAGAAGGTCTACGAGGGCTGAGCGCGGCGCGGCCGCCGGCGCCCCGCGCGCGACCTAGAAGATCGCGAGCGGGTGCGCGGGCGCGCCGGTGGCCCCGACCAGGCGCAGCGGGGTCGCGGTGAACAGGAACTCGTTGCGCCCTTCCTCGGCGCACGCCCTGGCGAGGCGCTCGGGGTCCGAGTTGTCGATCAGGGCCAGGCCCAGGAACGGGATGGCCAGGTGGGCCGACATGCCGAAACCCGGGTAGCGGCTGGGGCGCTCGTCCATCATGTCCCAGGAGATGCCCGCGATGTCCTTCGCGCGGAACCACTCGAGGCAGGAGAGGTGCAGGCCCGGGTGCTCCGAGATGCGCGGCTTCCAGTCCGGGTTCTCGAGGCGGAACTTCTCGTCGCCGCTGCGCACCACCACCACGTCGCCCGGCTCCACCTTCACGCCCGCGCGCCGCTCCGCCTCGTCGAGCTCGCGTGGCGTCACCGGATGGCCCACCGTGACGTAGCCCTCCTTGCGCCCCGCCGCGATGTCGAGAAAGACGCCGCGGGTGGTGATGCCCCGTTCGAAGATCGGGTCGATCGGGCACCAGAGCGCGCCCTCGACGGTGAGGCTGTCCGTGAACGACCGGCCGTTGTAGAGCTCGCCGTCCCAGCCCACGTGGCAGAGCGCGTCCACGTGGGTGATCCAGAAGCCGTGGTAGACCATGTCGAAGCGGTCGAGCACCACGTCCACCCGCTCGCGCTTGGACGGAAACGTCATGTGGTACATGTACACCGGCCGCGGGATGACGTCGCGCGCGAGGGAGACGGTGCGGCCCTTCTTGATGAGCCGCTGCGCCTGCGCCTGCTTGGCCGGGGTGATCAGGTTCACGGTGCCGAGCTGATCGTCGTGGCCCCAGCGGCCCCAGTTGTTCAGCTCCTTGAAGTAGCCCTCGACGCGGTCACGGGTGGGCAGGGCGGCATCGGCCATGGGATGGGTCCTTTCCTGGCGGCTAGCGGCGCGCGCCCGCGCGGAAGCCGAGCGCCGACGCCGCGATGAACAGCAGAAGGACGGGCTGCCGGAGCGAGGCGACCCCGGCCGACAGGACGACGCCGACCGCGAACGCGGCCCAGAGCCCCCACCACGCGAGGGCCGCGCGCCGGGTCAGGCCCCACGCGAGCGCCCCGCCCAGCAGGGCGCCGAGCGCCACCGCGAAGAGGAGGGCGCCGGCGTGGTACCCCATCGGGGGCGAGGCGGAGGGATCCATGAAGGCCGCGAGGCGCGGCCCGGGGCCCCAGATCACGGAGGCCAGGAGCGACCAGGCCAGGGCGACGAGCTGCGGCGCCACGAGCCCGGCCAGCGCGGCGAGCAGCGCGTCGCGGACCCCTCGCCCGGGCAGCACGGCCACGGCCTGGGTCGTCATGGCCGAGAAGGTAGCACGATCCCCGGAAGGTCGCGACCATCGGTGACGCGGAGATTACGTTTCGATGACGGACTGGCGACGAATGTGTGGCCTGTGGTAGGGTCCGCCTGCCCCGGAGCCGCCGGGGCACACGCATGCCGAGCTCGAGCCTTCGTCACGTCCTCGACGAGATGTCCGCCCTCGTGCAGGCCCTCCGGGCGCACGAGGCCGGGACGCGCGCGGGCCAGGACCCCGAGCATGTCCACGAGATGCGGGTCGCGGTGCGCCGCCTCCGGGCCATCCTGCGCACGAGCCGGGCCCTGTTCGACGACCGGGGGGTGGAACGGCTCCGGAGCGAGCTGGACTGGCTCGGCGCCGCCCTCGGGCTCGTCCGCGACCTCGACGTGCTCCACGCCTATCTGCAGCCCCGGCTGGCCGCGCTCGAGGGCGCGGAGCACCGGGCGGGCCAGCGGGTGCTCCGCCGCCTCGCGGCGGACCGGACCCGCGCGCGGGCCGGCCTCAACGAGGCGCTCGACAGCCCGCGCTATCCGCGCATCCTGGAGCAGCTCGAGACCTTCCTCTCCCGCCCGCCCGCGTCGGCCTCGGACGTCTCCCTCCCCGACGTCGCGGCGACGGAGTGGAAGCGGCTCCGCAAGGCGGTCCAGAAGCTCCCCGGGCGCCCGAGCGTGGACGAGCTCCACGCGGTCCGCATCAAGGTGAAGCGCGCCCGCTTCGCGGCCGAGCTGGCGCGCGCGGCCGCGGGGGAGCGGGGCAAGCGATTCATCCACCAGGCCAAGAAGCTGCAAGACATCCTTGGCGATCTGCAGGACGCTGTGGTAATCGAACAGTATCTGCACGATGCGATCGATGGCACGGAGCCCGCGCAGGCCCTCGGCCGAGACCTCGTCAAGCGGCAGCGCAAGCGCCGGAAGAAAGCCCGCGCCGCCTTCTTCGAGGAGTGGCCGAAGCTCAAGCGCCGGGGCCGAGAGGCGTGGATCGCCTGACGGGCGCTCGTGAAGCTGCTGCTCATCCGGCACGCCCCCGCGGTCCGCAACGGGTCGGTCGGCATTCGTGACGGCGAGCGGCCGCTGACCCCTCGGGGCCGCGCCCGCTTCCGCGTGGCGGCCCGCGGGCTGGCCCGCATCGCCGAGCGCCCCGACGTCCTGCTGACGAGCCCGCTGGTCCGCGCGCGCGCCACCGCCGAGATCGCGGCGGCCGCCTTCAGGAAGGTGACGCCGCGCGTCGAGCCGGCGCTGGGCCAGGAGAACCTGGACGCGGTGGTGGCCGCGCTGAAGAAGTGCCCGCGCGACGCAACGGTCGCGGTGGTCGGCCACGAGCCCACGCTCTCGCGCCTGCTCGCGCGCATGCTCGGCGTGCACCAGGACGACGACCGCTTCGCCTTCAAGAAGGGCGGCGCCGCGCTCCTCGATCTCCCCGACGGGCCGGCGGCCGCCGGCCAGCTCCGCTGGTTCGTCAAGCCGCGGATCCTCCGCTCGCTCGGCGGCGCGTAGCCTCCCGCCCATCATGCCCGGACGCACGAACGGCCGCCCGCGCACGGACCTCGTCGCGATCGTGGACCTGGGCTCCGCCGCGGTCCGCTTCATCATCGCGCGCATCCGGCCGAGCGCCCGCTACGACATCGTGGTCGAGGAGCGCGTGCCCACGCGGCTGGGTGGCGGCGCCCCCGGCAAGCTGCCCGCGCGCGCCATCACCAAGACCATCCGGGCGGTGCACCGCTTCTTCGCGCGCTACTCGCCGCAGCGCCGCGAGGGGCCGCGCGTCGTGGCCATCGCGACCTCCGCGGTGCGGGACGCGCTCAACCGGGAGCGTCTCCTCGATCCGCTGCGGCGCGACGAGGGCATCGAGGTCCGCATCCTGAGCGCCCGCGACGAGGCGCGGCTCGGGGTGGCCGCCGCGCGCGAGAGCCTCTCGTTCAGCGACGCGCTGGTGGCGGACCTGGGCGGGGCGAGCCTGCAGCTCAGCCAGGTTCGAGGCGGCCGGATCGTCTCGATGGCCAGCCTGCCCCTGGGCGCGGTGCGCACCACGCACCAGTTCCTGCGCCACGACCCGCCCACCCGGCAGGAGCTGCGGGTGTTCCGCGACGTGATCCGCGAGCGGCTGCGCCCGGCCCTGCCCGCGGCCGCGCGCGGCGCGCAGCTGGTCGGCCTCGGGGGCACCATGCGCACCCTCGCCAGCATGTACCTGCGGGCGACGCCGGGCGAGCGCAAGCACCGCAACGGGCTCGTGCTCCACCAGTCCGACGTCACCGCGATCCGCGAGCGGCTCGAGGCCCTCTCGGCCCGGCGCCGCCGGAAGATCCGCGGGCTCCGGGGCGAGCGCGCCGACATCATCCTGGCCGGGGCCATGGTGGTGGAAGACGTCATGGTCTTCGGCGGCTACCTGCGCCTGGTGATCTGCACCCGCGGTGTGCGCGACGGGCTGCTCTTCCAGGAAGCCGCGAAGCGTCGGCGCTGAGCCGGCGGATCAGCCGAGGACGACCGCTTCCACCGGACGCCGCGGGCTCGGCGCGGGCGACCGCGTCGGCAGCCCCGCGCGGAACGCGAAGGTGGGCTTCCATCCCGCCTCGCCGGTCAGCGCGGCGAGCGCCGAGGCCGCGCGCGGGGGCTTCCCCCGCTCACGCTCCCGGTCCACCATCTCCACCGGCTGGTTGATCGGCTGCATGGCGACGCCGCGTACCGTGGCCATGAGGTGCAGGCGCTGCCACCGCTGCCCCGCGCGCAGGGCCTGCGGGCGATCGTAGAGATCGCGCACCGCGATCAGGCCGAAGACCGCGGTGGTGGGGATCTGGACGTCGCGGGTGGCATCGCGCCAGTAGCGATGGGTCGTCTCCCCGGAGGCGGGCGGCAGCAGCTTGGCCATCGTGGTCACGAACGGGCCGAGGCCGGCCGCGTCCAGGGTGAGCCCGTCGCGCCGCCGCTCCACGTCCATCCAGCGATGGCGGAACCACCGGTCGCTGGCCGCCACCATCTCGGGGTCCGCGATGATCGTCTCGGTGGCGGCGAGCACCAGCTCGCCGAACTGCTTGCGCTCGCCCGGGGCGGAGAAGAGGAAGAGCCGCACGTCGGTGTCGTCCTGGAAGACGGCCCACATCGCCTCCAGCATCTCGCCCGGCACCGGGCGCCCGGCCGCGTATGCGCCGCGATCGGTGTGCCGCCGCGGGATGGCGTCCACGAGCTGGTCCGGCCGCGTCCGCGCCGGCGAGAGCTCGAGGGTGGCCACCGGCTGGGGGCGGGGTGAGGCGGCGGCCACGAGCGCGCCCGGATGCAGGGTCACCGTGACCTCGTAGCCCTGCACGCGCGCGGTCCGCCGCATGTTCTCGAGCGCGCAGCCGAGGCCGATGTGCATCTCGCGCAGGTAGGGATCGAAGGCGCCGAGGTTGCGCCGGGTGTCGGCGAAGAGCTCGATCCGGGAGGCGCCCACCTGGAAGAGCCACGGCTGGGTGTTGTGGGGATTGGCGGCGAGGATGCCGGCCCGCACCAGCGCCAGCGGCCCCGGCGCGGGGTCGCTCCGCCAGCCCGTCCACGGCTCGTAGGCGGCGCCCGCCCCGGGCGAGAAGACGCCCTGATCGTACGCGCGCCAGACCAGTCCCCCGGCGGCCACGACCGCGATGGCTCCCCCACCCTTCACGAAGGCCCGGCGGTTCACGCGAGCAAAAGGTAGCACGGAGGGCCGGTTGACCGTCGCGCGCGGCCCGTGCTACAAGCGGCTTACCCCAACGGTAGCGCCAGCCGCCGGCCCGGCAAGGAGGCCCCGCCATGGATCTCAACTACACCGCCGAGGACGTCACCTTCCGCAAGCAGGTTCGCTCGTGGCTCGAGCAGAACATGCCGCGGCAGATCCGGAACCTCGACGAGCGCAAGGCCTGGCACCGGCGGCTCTACGAGGCCGGTTACCTCGGCATGGGGTGGCCCAAGGAGTACGGCGGCCAGGGCGCGCGGCCGATGGAGCAGGCGATCGTGGCCGACGAGATGGCGCGCGCGGGCGCGCCCGCCCCGACCAATAGCCTGGGCGTCGGCATCGTCGGCCCCACCATCGTGGTGCACGGCACCGACGCCCAGAAGCGGCGCTACCTGCGGAAGATCCTCACCGCCGAGGAGATGTGGTGCCAGCTCTACTCCGAGCCGAACGCGGGCTCGGACCTGGCCGCGCTGCGCACCGCGGCGGAAGACAAGGGCGACCACTTCCTGGTCAACGGCCAGAAGATCTGGACGAGCGGCGGTGCCATCGCGGACTGGGGACTGCTGCTCGCGCGCACCGATCCGTCGGTGGCCAAGCACAAGGGCATCAGCTGCTTCCTCATGAACATGCGCCAGCCCGGCGTGGACGTGCGCCCGCTCAAGCAGATCACCGGCTCCTCGGAGTTCTGCGAGGTCTTCATGACCAACGCGCGCGTCGAGAAGGAGAACCAGATCGGGCGCCTCGGCGAGGGCTGGGGCATCGCCCAGACCACTCTCGGCTACGAGCGCGGCGGCCGCGCGCTGGCCCGCATCACCACCTACGCCTCGCAGTACAAGCAGCTGATGGACGCGGCGCGGCGCCTCAAGCGCAACGGGCGGCCGATCCTGGACGACGCGGTGACCCGCCAGAAGCTCGGCCGCATCTGGACCGATCTCGAGGTGGAGCGCTACGGCGCCCTGCGCGTGCTGACCATGCTGGAGCGCGGCGAGCATCCCGGCGCGGGCGGCTCGCTCACCAAGCTCTCCTACTCGGAGTTCGAGAAGCGCTTCATGGAGCTGGCCGAGGAGATCCTCGGGCCGTACGGCCAGCTCACCGACGGCGTGCCCGCGGAATACCGGCTGGAAGTCGACACCGCGGTGGGCGATCACGGCACCTGGGCCTATGCGTTCCTGTGGTCGCGCGCGGGCACCATCTACGCGGGCTCGTCGGAGATCCAGAAGAACGTCATCGGCGAGCGCATCCTCGGGCTCCCGAAGGAATCCCGGGCCGATCGCGTCGGAGGTACCCGATGAACTTCTCGTTCAGCGAGGATCAGACCCTGCTCCGCAACTCCGTCCGCGCCGCGCTGGACGAGCAGTGCAAGCCCGCCCACGTACGCGCGATGATGGAGGACGCGGGCAGCGGGTACAGCGAATCGCTCTGGGGCGAGATGGCCAAGCTCGGCTGGCTCGGCCTGCCCTTCGCCGAGGAGCAGGGCGGCGCGGGCCTCGGCCTCGTGGAGCTCGCCCTGGTGCTGGAAGAGATGGGGCGCGCCGCCTATCCGGGCCCCTACTTCGCGAGCGTGGTGCTGGCCGGCCTCGGGCTCCAGGCCGGTGGCAGCGCGGCCCAGAAGGAAAAGTGGCTCCCCGCCATCGCCTCCGGCCAGGCGCGGGGCACCGCGGCCCTGCTGGAGGACTCGCTCGACTGGGATCCCGCGTCCACCACCGCGACGGCCACGAAGACCGGCGCCGGGTGGAGCCTGAGCGGCGTGAAGCGCTTCGTGCCCTGGGCCCACGTGGCCGACGTGGCGCTCGTGCCCGCGCGCGCGCCCGAGGGCGTCTCGCTCTTCCTGGTGGACCCGCGCGCGGCCGGCGTCACGGTGACGCCCATGGTCGGCATCGACCTCACCAACCGCTGGTCGGAGGTGCGCCTCGACGGGGCGGCCGGCGAGTTGCTCGGCCAGGCGGGCGCCGCGGGCCCGGTGCTGGAGGGCCTGCTCCGCCGCGCGGCGGTCGGCGCCTCCGCGGAGATGCTCGGCGCGGCGCGCCGCTGTCTCGACATGAGCGTGAGCTACGTGAAGGTGCGCGAGCAGTTCGGCCAGCTCATCGGCTCCTTCCAGGCCGTCCGCCACCGCTGCGCCGAGATGCTGCTGGAGGTGGAGAAGGCGCACAGCGCGGTCTACTACGCGGCGTGGGCCCTCAGCGCGGGCGCGGAGGACGCGACGATGGCCGCGTCGGTCTGCAAGTCCTTCGTGAGCGAGGCCGCGCGCCAGGTCTGCGGCGACGCCATCCAGGTCCACGGCGGCATCGGCTTCACCTGGGAGTACGACCTCCACCTCTACTTCAAGCGCGCCAAGGCGCTCGAGCCCCTCTACGGCGACGCCGCCTACCACCGCGAGCTCCTCGTCCGGGGTCAGGTCTTACATTCCGACAAATGACCGGTCCCCTGGATGGCATTCGCGTCGTTGACCTGACCTCGTACATCGCGGGCTCGTACGGGGCGATGATGCTCGCCGACCTGGGCGCCGACGTCGTCAAGGTGGAGGCGATCGAGGGCGACTCCTTCCGCGAGCTGCCCGGCTTCTACGGCTGGAACCGCGGCAAGCGCTCGATCGCGGTCAACGTGAAGGACCCCGACGGGCGCGCCATTGTTCACCGCCTGGCCCGCGAGGCCGACGTGGTCATGGAGAACATGCGCCCCGGCGTGGTCGAGCGTCTGGGCGTGGACTACGAGACGCTGCGGGCGATCAATCCAAGGCTGATCTACTCCACCGTCACCGCCTTCGGTTCCGACGGCCCGTACAAGGAGCGCCCAGGGTTCGATCCGCTCCTGCAGGCGATGGGTGGCCTCATGGCGCTGCAGGGCTTCGGGGGACCGCCCCAGTACCTGCGCATCGCGCCCACCGACTACTACTGCGCGGCGCTGGCCTGCCAGATGGTGCTGGCCGCTCTCTTCGCGCGCGAGCGCACCGGCCGAGGCCAGCGCGTGCAGACCTCGCTGCTGCAGGCCGTGCTCGCGCTGCAGTCCGGCAGCGTGGTGTCCTACCCGGGCCACGAGATCGTGCTCCGCAACACGCCGACGTATCGCCTCTACCAGGGCGGCGACGGCGAATGGTTCTTCCTGGCCGTGGGAAACCAGTCGTTCTGGGCGAAGCTCTGCAAGGCGATCGAGCACGAGGAGCTTGCCCGGGACCCGCGCTTCGGCTCCTGGCTCTCCCGTCGCGATCACGCCGATGCGCTCATGCCGCTGCTCGAGGAGGTCTTCGCATCGAAGCCGGCCTCGGAGTGGCTCGCCATCCTGGCCGCCCACGACATTCCGGCCGCGGCCACCCAGTCGCTGCAGGAGTTCATGCAGGACCCCGCGGTGCGGCACCACAAGATGATCGTCCAGTACGACCACCCGGAGCTGGGTCCGCTCTCGCTGATGGGCCAGCCGCTCCGCTTCTCCGAGACGCAGGCCCCCGACGCGGGCCCGCCGCCGACGCTGGGTCAGCACACCGCCGAGGTGCTGCACCAGGCGGGCTACGCCGACCCCGAGATCGCCGAGCTGCGCCGCCGTGGCGTCGTGGCCGGCAAGGACATCTCCTCATGACCGACGCGACGAAGTACGAGGCCATCCGCTACGAGCAGGGCGACGGCGTGGCCACCATCACGCTCAACCGGCCCGACGTGCACAACGCGATGAACCAGGCGATGCGCCGCGAGCTGCTCGAGGTCTTCACGCGACTGCGCACCGACGACTCGGTGCGGGCGGTGGTGGTCGTGGGCGGCGGCGACAAGGCCTTCTCCGCGGGCGCCGACATCCGCGAGTTCCTGGAGCCGCCGGTGCCCACCCAGTTCCGCGAGGCGCGCCGGCGCGTGGACTTCCGCCGCGAGATGGAGCGCTGCCCGCAAGCCATCATCGCGGCCATCCGCGGCTACGCGTTCGGGGGCGGGCTCGAGCTGGCCCTGGCCTGCGACATCCGCGTCGCCGCGGAGGACGCGCAGCTCGGCCTTACCGAGATCAACCTGGCCATCATCCCGGGCGGCGGCGGCACCCAGCGGCTGCCGCGCCTCGTGGGACGCGGCAAGGCGCTCGAGATGATCATGACCGGCATGCGCATCCCGGCCGCGGAGGCGCTGCGCATCGGCCTGGTGGAGCGCGTGGTCCCGCTCGCCGAGCACCCGGCCGCCGCGCAGGCGCTCGCCCGCACCATCGCGGACAAGGCGCCGGTGGCGCTGCGCTACGCCAAGGAAGCTGTGGTGGGCGGCATCGGCCTCCCCCTCGAGGACGGCATCCGCCTCGAGAACGACCTCGCCACCCTCCTGCGCACCACCGAGGACCGCATCGAAGGCGCCAAGGCCTTCGTGGAGAAGCGCAAGCCGCGCTGGTCGGGCAAGTAGGGGGTCAGGTCTTGAATTACGACATTTTCATGGCGTGAGGAGTCGCCTCGCGCGCGGAAATGTCGTAATTCAAGACCTGACCCCAGTTAGCGCGGGGTGTCGCCGGCCAGGGTGACCCGGTGCATGAGGCGCTTGAAGCCGGCGTAGTCGTTGACCGCGTTGTGCTGGACGCAGCGGTTGTCCCAGAAGGCGATGGAGCCGGGCTGCCACTGGAATCGGCAGGTCAGCTCCGGGCGCACCTGGTGCTGGAACAGGTAGTCGAGCAGCGGCGCGCTCTCCTCCTCGGTCCAGCCCTTGAAGCGCGCGGTGTGGCCGTGGTTGACGTAGAGCGCCTTCCGGCCCGTCTCCGGGTGCGTGCGCGCGACCGGATGCTCGCTCGTCAGCACCTTCATCTCGGCGCCGGCCGCCTTCAGCCGGTCCTCCCGCGTCTTCGACGCCTCCGCCTTGGTCGAGGTGTTGACCCCGACCAGCCCATCGAGCGCGCCGCGCAGCCCGTCCGACAGCGTCTCATAGGCCATGTACTGACTCGCGAAGATCGTGTCGCCCCCGTAGGGCGGGATCTCCACCGCGTAGAGCATGCTCGCCATCGGCGGCTGGGCCAGATAGGTCGTGTCGGAATGCCAGACCCCGCCGAAGTTGATCTGCTCGTGCGCCAGCTTGACCACCGGGGTGATCAGCGGGCACTCCGGCAGCCCCTTGAGCTGCGGGTACTCCATCGGCGCGCCGAAGCGCTTCGCGAAGGCGAGCTGCTCGTGCGGGG